>CANJPN010000132.1 GCA_947475855.1 Bradyrhizobiaceae bacterium | reverse complement strand
GCCTGGATCGTGGAGTAGTGGCTGCCGGACTGATAGCCGACCGAAATCGGAACGCCCGCGAGATCCTCGGGATGCTTCACGGGGCTATCGGCGGGGACGAAAACGCCGGCTGGCGAAACGGAGTAGCAGCCGGCGTAGAGCTTGCCGTGACCCTTGGAGCCGGCGACCGCGACGGTCCAATGGCAGGCGCAGGAAATGTCCGACTTTCGGCCGGCTTCGAGCGACTGGAACGCGCCGACCTTGTTGGCCGTCGCGTGGATCTGGCCGGCGGTCGATTGCACGAGTTCGCGGAATTCATAGTCGAGGCTTTCGGCCTTGAAGTAGCCCTTCTCCTCGGCCACCCACTCGTGCAACCGGAAATGCGGCTCGATGATGAACTTCGACATGGGGTTTCTCCTCTAGGTTTTTTGATTTCGTAGGGTGCGGTAGGGCCATGGCCCTTACCGCACCGGTTCGCGGGATGACGGTGCGGTACGCTTCGCTACCGCACCCTACGGCGTCACTCCGCAGCTTCAGGCTTCTGCTTCTTTTCCGACTTCCTTGCCCAATACAAAGGATCGGACTTTGATTTCTGCAGGTCCTCCCAGGTCTCGAAGCCAGGCGCCATCGACCCGTCGGTGCCGGCGAGGATCTGGTGGTGCTCGATGTTGAGCGTGCGCAGCCAACGCTGCTGGCCCATCGTGATCGAGACGAAGTAGCCGATCTCGACCAGCTCGGCTTCGTTGAAGTGTTTCTTCAGGCGGGTCCAGAACGCGTCGTCGGTGTCCAGATCCCAGGTGATCGCCTCGGCGTAGGCGAGGGCTGCCTTCTGGCGATCGTCGTAGCGCGTCGATTTCTCGAAATTCAGAAGGTCCTTGTAGTCTTCCTCGACGACGCCCTTCGCGCGAGCCTTGATCGAGCGCTGGTTGCCGCAGAACTCGCACTTCACAGAGTGCGAGACATAGATGCGGCAGAGTTCCTTGATCGAATGGTCGGCGATGCCGTGGTGGAACACGTCGCGCCACGTGTTCGCAAACGACCAGAAGACGGCGGGGACGTGCGCGCGGACGGCCTGACTTTCGGGCCGCGGCGTGCCTTCGCGAGCGCAGCGGTCGAGCTCTTCGAACATCGCCTTGTCCTTGATGTCTTCCGGCTGCACGTAGCTGATGCGTGGCGGTTTCTTCTGCATGGCGTTTTCTTTTCGTGTTGATCGTCGTTGTTCGGTTGTGTCCGGATTTAGCTGGGCTTCAACAGCAGGTGGGCGGCTCGCGCTTGCCGCGTTCGGAAACGCGGCGTGAGCGGATCATGCGCATGTGATCGTCCATCAGGTGGCGCGCACCGGCGGGATCTCGCATTTCTATGAGGCTGGCGAGTTCCTTGTGCACGTCGAGCACACGGCGGGCGACGGCGGGCGTGAGCGTGGTGTTACGCATCGGCCAAGCGACGTGATCGAGCGAGATGAGTTGCACGACGAGGACGCGATTGTGGGAGGCTTCGGCGACGGCGAAATGAAACGCCTTGCTGACACGAGTGTATTCGTCGCGTTGTGCAATAGTCCGCTCGGCTTCCGTCAGTAGCTGGCGGATGCGTGCGATGTCGGCGGGGGTAGCGTTCTCGGCGGCAAGCTCGGCTGCCATGCATTCGATGGCACGCTGGGCATCGATCACCTCACCGGGACCGATACCGGTCAGGTCGAGCTGGATCGCCAGCGCTTCGGCGAACAGTTGCGGATTGCCCTTGGCGATGCGTGCGCCGCCACCTTTGCCCATGCGAATCTCGATGACGCCGAGCGCTTCGAGCGAACGCAGCGCGTCGCGGGCTACGATTCGGCTTACATCATACCGGGCGGCGAGGTCCTTTTCGGTGCCGAGGGTGTCGCCAGGTTTGATGCGGTGCTCGCTTACGGCGCGGCGGACGTCGGCGATGATCGTGGAGGAAAGCGATGCGGCGCGGCCGGAAAGCATGGGCGCTCTCGCCATCCCAAGGGGGCCGATGTCGGCCGGCATAAACGCCGTTTCCGCTGGGCTTCTGGCGCCGCTACTCATTTTCGCTTCTCACCACGGTTCCCCACGTTGCGGCATTGAATGGCCGTTCCATTTTTAAAGATGATATCTTTAAGGCTGACGCCCCGTCAACGCTGATTGTTGCTTTGGGCTTGGCGTTGGCTGCGGCCTTGTTGCGCCGTGATCTTGGTCAATGGCGCGGGAGAGTTATCGGGTCAGCATGATGTGGAGGACATTCCAGGCAGCAGGGGTTGAACGCGATGGGAAAGAACTTGGCGGGGCTGGCTGCGACCGGTGCGCTCATGATTGTGATTTCCTGGGTGCAGACCATGCCCGCGGCTGCGCAAGAAGCGGGGATCGCGCGAGGCCAGAAGATTGCGCAGGAGAAGTGTTCCAGGTGTCATGCGATCGGGAAGACAGATACCAGTCCCGAGCCCAAGTCGCCGCCATTCCGCGATATAGGCAAGAACTTTCCGCTCGAGCATCTTGCGGAGGCGCTGGCGGAGGGCATAGTGACCGGCGACAACAACATGCCTGAGTTCAAGTTCGGGCCGCGCGATATCGACGCGATTCTCGACTACATCGCGGAAGTATCGGCTGGCAGCCGCTGACATTCGTGCTCTTCCACCTGGATCGATCAGTCTTTAGGGTGGTGCTCCCAGACTTGCTGTCAGGAGCGCGAATTCGATGCGAAATGATGATCCGCGCGCGGTGGAGCGGGTGGAGGATCTGCGGTTCCTGCGCGGGCGTGGAACGTTCGTCGACGATCTGCCTTCGGCTGGACTTTCGCACGCTGTTTTCGTGCGCTCACAGATCGCGCACGGCATCATTCGCGGCATCGACGTGGCGGCGGCACGGGCGCTGCCAGGCGTTCATGCGGTGCTTGTGGCTGCCGATTTCGGCGAGAACATTCCGGTGCTGCCCTTGCGCCTCGCGCCGATCGCGGGCGTGGAGAGGTTTCTGCAGCCGCCAATTGCGCGAGAGAAGGTGCGGTATGTCGGCGAGGTTTTGGCTATCGTGCTGGCAGAGACGCGGGCGCTAGCCGAAGATGCCGCGGATCTCGTGGTTGCGGACATTGATCCGCTGCCCGCCATTGTAGACACGGCGGGCGCCGAGCGCGGCGATGTCATCCTGCACGAAAACATTCTAGTCGATGGCAAGGGCACCAACATCGCTACCCGCTACACCGTGGGCAAGGGGGATGTGGCTACCGCGTTTCAGTCTGCGGACTACGTGCGCAAGGAATTGTTCCACTCGCACCGGATGACGGCTGCGCCACTCGAGACGCGGGGCCTCGTTGCACGCTGGGAGAATGGCGAGCGCTTGACGTTGCAGGGCACCGCCAAGGTTCCGCATACGGCGCGCAAGTTTCTGGCCAAGATGCTGGACGTGGCGATCGGTTCGATCGAAATGGTCGAGCTGGACAACGGCGGCGGCTTCGGTGTGCGCGGCGAGCTGCACCCGGAAGATTTCCTCATTCCCGCTGCTGCGCGGGTCGCTGGGCGGCCGGTGAAGTGGATCGAGGACCGGCGCGAGCATCTGATGAGCGCCAACCATAGCCGCGAGATCGATTGCGAAGTCGAGATCGCGTGCCGGCGTGACGGTACGATCCTGGGTATAAGGTCCAAGATATGGGCCAACATGGGGGCATACATCCGGCCAAACGGGGGCGTGGTTCCGGCGAAGGCTGCGCAGTTCCTCATCGGTGCGTACCGCATAGAAAACGTGGAGATAGAGGTCGCGTTTGCGCTGTCGAATAAGACGCCGATGGGGACCTTCCGTGGGCCTGGGCGGTTCGAGACCGGTTTTTTTCGCGATCGGATCATCGATATCGCGGCACAAGATCTCGGGATCGATCCGGCGGATATGCGGCGGCGCAACCTCGTGACACTCGCAGAGATGCCCTACGTACTGGGCAAGCTGGTTCCCTATGAAGGCGAGGCGGTGTTCGACACGGGGGATTTCCCAGCGACGTTCGAGCGGGCAATCCATGAGATCGACTATGAAAGGCTGAAGGCGCGAAATGGTCGTCTTATCGACGGGCGCTACCATGGAGTTGCAGTGACGTCGTGCGTGGAGAACAGCGGGCCTGGACCGCGTGAGAATGCGCGCATGCGGCTCTCGCGGAAAGGGATCATCGAGATCCACGTGGGATCGTCGAGCATGGGGCAGGGCCTCGAGACGATATTCTCGCAGATTGCGGGCGATGCGCTGGCCTTGCCGATCGAGGCTTTCGAGGTGTTTCACGGCTCGACGACGCATCTGGCCGAAGGGATGGGTACCTATGCCAGCCGCGCCGTCGTGATGGGGGGCAGCACGGTGTTGGTGACGGCGAAGAAACTCGAAGCAGAGTTGCGGGCGTTTGCCTCGGAGATCGGCGTCAACTCGCTGGAGCTTTCGACTGAAATGCTCGTTCATCTGGCTGGCGAGGCGGCGGTGCGGGGACGAAAACTCGACGTCGAAGGCGCATTCGAGAATTCGACGCCGACATATTCGTCGGGGGCCCACGCGGCCTATGTCGCGGTAGATCCGAAGACCGGGCATGTCGAGGTGCTCGACTATGTTGCGATCGAGGATGTCGGGCGTTCGATCAATCCGGCGCTGGTGCATGGCCAGGCGATCGGCGGGCTGGTGCAAGGGCTG
Source organism: Bradyrhizobiaceae bacterium (assembly GCA_947475855.1). Taxonomy (GTDB): domain Bacteria; phylum Pseudomonadota; class Alphaproteobacteria; order Rhizobiales; family Hyphomicrobiaceae; genus CAMDPA01. The sequence continues at coordinate 8,276 of CANJPN010000132.1, read as the reverse complement.
GGCGGCGCGTTCCTCGACCATCTCGTCTACGATGCGGAAGGCCAGCTTCTGACGGCCTCGTTCGCGGACTACCTGATGCCGACGGCGAGCGACTTTCCCAACGTGCGCGCGGTAACGCTGGAGGATCATCCATCGCCTTCGAACCCGCTTGGTGCGAAAGGCGCGGGTGAAGGACCGATCGTGAATGTCGCGGGCACGATCGGCAATGCTATTGCGGTGGCATTGCAGCCGCTGGGCGTGCGGATCAACGAGATGCCGTTCTCGCCGCAACGCATTTTCGCTGCGATTGCCGAAGCCAAGCAATCAGCGGGTTGAGGCGTTGAATTCACTCGATTGTTCGCGGCGCCTGATCCACCAGATGACGGGCATGGCGATGGCAACCATGATCGCCTTGCCGAGGATCTGGCCGGGCAGCAGTGCCAGCGACCCGAAGGCCAGCCACAGGAAGACGGCGCCGTCGATGGCGAGGCCAACGAGGCTTGAGAGTGCGACCGCGAGCATCAGGCGGCGCTCGGCGAGAGGCGTGTAGACGGCGGTGTCGGCCAGTTCCGACAACAGGAATGCCGTTGCGGAAGCAACCACGAGCGCAGGCGGCGCGATCATGGCCGAGATCGCTGCCCCTGCGATAATGGCGCCGATGACCCAGCCGATGCCGAGCCAGCGCTGCACGAGGTCGCGTAGGACGAGGGCAAGACCGATCAGCAGTACGCCCGATGGCGCCATCAACCCAAAGCCGACCGGAATGATGCAGGGGCCCTCAGGAATGCACCGCGTGCCGACGTTGCCGATTAGCCAATTGGCGGCAGGAATGCAGGCAAGGAAGGCGACGAGGATCGCGTAGGGCACGGCTGGGCAGCTCTCGGAGTTGGTTTTGGGGAGATTGGTCGGTAGTTGGCGCAACTTTCGTCTGGCACGGCATTAGCGAATGGCGGCTGGGATGTCTATCGGCCTGCGAGGAAAGTCGCGCGCGTGGTGAGCGAGGCTCCACGTGAGCCGGTCCGCCGAGCTGTCGCTAGCTACAGAGCCAGGCCGCCGAGCTGGCGAGAAATGGTCCAGCGATATACTCTCTGCTATCGCCCAAACCTGCCGTCAGGCCTGACCAATGAAAGTCCCGAGACGATGACCATCGATGCTCATGCGCACTACATGCCACCTGCCCTGCTCGAGATGCTCGAAGGGGAGGCGCGGCAGCTCGGAGTGTCGTTCGTGAAGGATGTGCCGGCCTGTACGTGCGCGCTGCACTTCGACTACGGGCTGAAGCTGCGGGCGTTCCCGGCCAAGCTCGTCGAGCCGGTCGCGGCGCGGCTTGCGGGCATGGACCGGCAGCAGGTTGGACGGCAGGTGCTGTCTGCGTGGGCGGATGCGTTCGGTTATGGGCTGCCGAAGGAGAAGTCGGTCAAGTGGCATCGCCGCCTCAACCAAGCGATGGCCGCGTTGGTTGCGGAGGCACCAGACCGTTTCTCGTTTCTCGCGTCGGTGCCGCTGCCCCATGCGGCAGAGGCTGCGGCAGAGCTTCGCTATGCGATGGAGCAGTTGGGAGCGGTCGGCGCGGTGTTATGCACCAACGTCGAGGACGTCAACCTCGGTGATTTTCCGCTCGACGAGTTCTGGGCTGCTGCGACGGCACTCGATGCCGGTGTGCTTTTACATCCAGCGGCGCCAGGCCAGGCGGTGCCGCGGGCGGCTCGATACGGTCTCATGCAGGTGGCGCAATACACCTACGATTCGACGCTGTGCATCGGCTCGCTGATTTTCTCAGGCGTGCTCGATCGCTTTCCGGGGCTACGGTTGCTGACCTGTCATGGTGGCGGCGGCTACCCTTATCTCTCAGGGCGTTTCGACATCATGCATGCGCGGACGGATCGCAAGTCGATGGGGAATGTTGCGATGCAGCCGCCATCGCATTATCTCGGGCGGCTCTACTACGACACGATCGTGCATTCGCCGTCGATCCTTCGATTTCTCGCCGACGAGGTCGGTGTCGAGCGCGTGGTGCTGGGGACGGACTACTCGTTTCCGCCTGCCGATGAAGATCCGCTCGACGTATTGCGGCGGGCGCGGTTTTCGCTAGGGGAGTTGGCGATGATCACCGAGGCCAACCCGCGTCGGCTGTTTCCGCAGATCGATGGGAAGCGTCGGGTATAGGTTACGTGAGGAGTGGATAAAGGTATCCGGTTGAGGATGCTCGCGCGCTGGTTTTCACGCTGGCTGGTCGTCGGCTCAATTTTCGGGAGGCGAGAAGGGGAGCCACGGTGACTGGCTACGCGCGGCCCGCGTAGCTGACGAGGTGGGAAACGTCGACTCCGAGCTTGGCGAGTGCGCGGTCGTATTTCAATTCGAGATCAGGGTCGAACACGATATCCGGGTCGGCGGGGCAAGATAGCCAGCCGTTGGCCTGTATCTCGCTTTCGAGCTGGCCCGGCGCCCAACCGGAATAACCCAGCGCGATCATCGAGCGCTCTGGTCCGCGGCCTCGGGCAATAGCCTTCAAGATGTCGACGGTGTTGGTGAGGCGGATCGAGGTGTCGATCTCAACTGTCGAACCACTGGTGGAATACTCCGGCGTGTGGAGAACGAAGCCGTGCTCCGGCTTCACCGGTCCGCCGATCTGGATGCTGCGATCAAGGACGTTGGCAGGCACCTCATCCTCGGAACTCTCGGTAATCACGCCGAGTTCGCGCAGAAGGTGGGAAAAGGGAACTTTTTCGGCGCGCTGGTTGATGATGAGGCCCATTGCCCCGTCTTCATTATGCAAGCACATATAAATGACAGAACGCGCGAAGCGTTTGTCGGTCATGGTCGGCATCGCTATCAGCAACTGGCCGTCCAGATAGGTGCCGCGCGCGGGTTTGCGACGACGTTTTGTGGCGTTGTCATTCATGTCTTAATTCTATCCCGGCGGGTTCGTAGTGTGAAGGCCCTCTCGGCACTTCCCTGGGTCACGCGTCGGGGGCACGGTTGGACTACGCAGGCCGATAATTCGTAAGTGATCATAACCTCGTGATCATTCGTGACTTGTGTGGGGCTGCAGGAAGGCCACATCGTATTTTCTTTGAAGTCGTGGCAATTTGCATGTCCGGCCAACACGGCAGATGGATCGATCAGAGCCCATGAAGAACGCGCCAAGATGCTCTGCCCCGATCGTCTCGACCGTTTTTTGTTTGAGTTCAGTTTTGCTCGCCTGGGGGACTGTCAGTGCCGTGATTGCGCAAGTTTCCGTGCCAGGGGCGTTTTCGCGCCCAGGTGGTGGCGCCATGGCGAAGGCGACGGCTTGGCCACAGTCGGCTTGGGTGAAAGGACACAATTCGGCGGCGCGCTTGATCGGAGGCGCGGAGGCTTCGGCCAGCGGAGGCCGGAGACTTCTGGTCGGCGTCGAAATTTCGCTTGGCGAAGGCTGGAAGACATATTGGCGTCATCCCGGCGACGATGGCGGATTGCCGCCGACGTTCGTGTGGGATCAGTCGCGGAATTTGAAATCGGCACGCGTAATGTATCCCGCGCCGGAACGGATCAAATCGCTCAACGGTACGGCGATCGGCTATTCGAAGTCGGTGATCTTTCCCGTCGAGGTCGAGGCGGTTGATCCGAATCTTCCGGTCGAGGTTTTCCTGCAACTCGAATATGGCATTTGCCGCGAGATCTGCGTTCCGGCCGAAGCTCGACTTGCGGTGGTACTGGAACCCAGGCTGGCCGCGATGTCGTCCGATCTTGCTTCGAACCTCGCGCGGGTTCCAGTCGCTGTATCGGGAGCGGCGGTGGCGCAGGTTCTGAAGTCTGCAAAGGCGGTGCTCACAGGGCCGCAACCCGCCATCACTTTCGAGATCTTCGCCGCGGGTGCCGGCGATAAACCTGATTTGTTCGTCGAGCCTCCTCCGGGTGGCTATCTGCCAGTACCTGCGAAATCAGGGGATGTTGCCGGGGGCGTACAACGTTTCCGCATCGATCTCAAAGGGGTGGACGACGTACAAAAACTAGCAGGAAAGAAGCTGAATCTGACGGTGGTCCGGCCGGCCGGCGGCTCGGAGGTCGAGTGGGTCGTCAAATGACGACCGGTCGGCTCGAGGAGGCCACTGTTATCGTTCCGGGTAGCGGCTGCTTGATGGCGTGATGTCCGGTGCTACATATGTCATTGAATGAGGATGGCCCTCGACAACGAGGAAGTCCGCACAAACAAGGGGAACGTCCTGGCAATGTCGCCGGCGCTTTGCTCCTGCCAGATGGATGAACGGCGTGATGCAGCCCAATCGACTGTCGCCAAGTTCGTGGAAGACAAGTCTTGCGATTGCCGGTTCTTGTTGGCTGGCCTTGTTCGGTTCCTTGGACGATGTCGCGGCGCAGGGCGCCAGGGCCGATTCCAGTCGCGAGGCCGTGCGCGGCCAGCCAATACAACTGGCTCCACATCGAGCGATCTACGAATTCACGCTGGGCAAGGTGCGCTCGGAAAAGGGGATCTCCGCGCTATCGGGGCGGATGGTCTACGAGTTCACCGGCTCGGCGTGCGACGGCTACACGCAGACCATGCGGTTCGTGACGCGGACTGCTGCGGCCTCGGGGGCGGTCAGCGTTTCCGATCAGCGTTCGACGAGCTGGGAAGACGATCCGGGCATGCGCTACCGGTTCCAGTCGAGCCAGTATCGCGACCAGAAGCTGATCGAGCAAACGGCAGGCACCGCAACACGCGGGGAAGGCAGCGAAGATATCCGGGTCGACCTTACGCGTCCCGAACAGGCCAAAACAGCGATCGGTGGTGGCGCCATGTTTCCGGTGCAACACTCTATGAAGCTGCTCGATGCGGCTCGGCGGGGACGCACCAACTTCACGTCCGATTTCTTCGACGGGTCGGATGGCGGGCAGAAAAGCTATTCCGTCAGTGCGCAAATCGGAAAGCAGATGACGGCGGGATTCAATCGCTCGCTGCCGAAGGTCGGACAGGTCGACAAGCTCGATAGCATCGGGGCGTGGCCTGTCATGCTCAGCTATTACGATCACGGAACGGAAGGCAAGGATGCCATACCGGTCTATGAGATGGGCTTCGTCATCTTCGCCAACGGCGTCAGCAGGCGGTTGATGATCGACAATGGCGAGTACGCCATGAAGGGTGAACTCAGCGAGTTCACGCTGATTGATCCGACGCCATGCCGCCGGTGAAATGCGGCTTTAGGGACGAAAATGTTGATGGTCGGCGGGTTTGCTGCTGACAGTTGCCTACCGATTGTGCCGATCCCGGACGATTTGCGGATCGTAAAGAACTTTTAGTTACTCTGGCGAGATTGGCCCGGGCTGGCGCGTTGCCGGCTGATCATGGGTTACGTGCCGGAAGGATCCCAAATGAAGACTTCGAGGCGACCTCTCAGACGGGTTCGCCGGGCGTTTTTCGCTGCGGCGGCCCTGTCGGCCACGATCAGTGCGCTGACGCTTGTCCTTCCCGCTTTCGCCCTGCAACTCTTCGGTTCGGTTTTGCCCGCGGGCTCGCTCGAGGCACTCTGGATAATTGTCGGCGTCGTCGTCGGGGTGCTGGCGGTGGCGGGCATCGTCGATTTCTGCCGCACGCTGATCTTGTTGCGCGCGGGGCTGTGGGTTGACCACACGATAGGCGCTGTTCTGGTCGAAGCAGCGATTTTACGGGGCGGGGATGCGGGGACACTGCGATCTGAGGCCGATGCGATCGGCGCGGTTCGCAAGGTTTTGACTGGGGGAAGATTGGGTTCGGCCCTCGAATTGCCCTGGGCCGCGATGGGATGTGCGGCTCTTCTCTTCGTTCACCCCTGGCTGGGGGCGGGGGCGCTTTTCGTCGTCGCGATATCCTACCTTTCCTGCCGAATCGCAGCGGGACGTTCCCTGGGCGGAGGTCATCGCGACAATGATCGTGCGGGCCGCTGGCTCGAAGCGGTTGCACCGCAGGCGGGTGAGCTTGCAGCCATGGGAGCTGCCGGTGGAGTTGCGTGGCGCTGGGAGCAAGACAACCGGGGCCGGACGGCGAAGGCCTATCATCTGGGGTGGCGTTTCGGATTGGCGAATGCACTTGCTCGCGTTTCGCAGCCAGTAGGCATAGCTGTCGTGGTCGCCACTGGGGCGTATCTCGACATCACTCAGAGCCTGTCGCCGGCCGCCGTCGTCGCTGCTGCGCTGCTCGTCATGCGGGCGCAGTCGACGATCGAGCAGGTGATCGGCGGACTGCAGGAATTCCGCGAGGGGCGCGCAGGCTGGCGCGTACTCGTCGAGGCGGAGCGTACTCTCGGGCCCACCTCTTCGGGGCATCCGGGCGCTGTAGGCGGACGAGGCGGAGAAATCTTGCTCGAGGCGGTGTACAGCTTCGACGCGCGAGAACAGAAGTCAGGGCTCAGCAACGTCCATATCCGGGTCGAGCCGGGCGAGTGCATCGGAGTTATCGGTGCGCGAGGCGCTGGCAAGTCGACACTTCTGAAAACAATGGCGGGCGTCGTGGCTCCCGCGACGGGGCGGATTGCTGTCGACGGCCGGCCGCTGGCGCTTCACCAGCGCAGCATGACTTCGCGGGCTGTCGGCTACATGGGAGAGAATTGTACGCTGTTGCCGGGTAGCGTCGCCGAGAACATTGCCGGCTTCGAAGGGCATTCGATCGATGCGGTTGCTGCCGCGGCGACACGGGCAGGCGCGCATGACATGTTTTCGAGCCTGCCGAACGGCTACGATAGTGATGCTGCCGGCTCGGCCAGCGTGCTTACGTTTCGTCAGACCCGTGCTGTTTGTCTGGCGCGCGCGCTCTATGGCTCGCCGCGCGTGGTCATTCTGGATGAACCTGAGCTTGGTGCGAATGACAGGGAGATCGCGGGTCTCTGCGAGGTTCTGCAGGGCCTGCGGCGCGATGGCGTGACGGTCGTGCTGGCGACCGCGGACCCACGGCTGCTGCAGTCGACGGATCGGATTGCCGTGATGACTCGAGGCAGGGTCGAATGCTTGCTGCCGAGCCGTCAACTCGCGAATTCAGGGGCCAACGTGGGCGCGGCTTCGGCGGCCGGATTGGCGAGGGCAGCATGACGGCGAGTATGTCGCTGAATGTTGCCTCATGCCGTGCTCGCGGAGCAGGCATCGGTAGGCGCGCGCGTTGGCGCGGGATGCGGTGCGGTGTGCCGCTGCTGGCTGCGATCTTCGGAGTTGGCGTGATCGGCGGCTTGGGTTGGATCACGCTCGGCGGGCTTGCTGATGCCGAGGGTTATCTGATCGTCCAGGGGCGTCTTTCCGATAGCAGGTTGCATCCGGTGCGGCATGCGGGTGGCCGGATCGCACAGGTTCATGCGGCTGTCGGTAAAATGGTGGCTGAGGGGGAGTTGCTGGCCACCGTCGATCCGGGGGATGTCGACGCGCGGATAGAAGCTCTGAAAATCGAAGCGCAGGCTTCGCAGATGCGGCTCGAAGTGGTCAGGCGGGAAGCGCAGGCGTTCGAAGTTCTTCAAAAACAGAATCTCGTGGCGCGCGAGCGTGTTGAAGCGCTTGAGCGAAAGGTCGCGGAACTCGAGCGGGAAAGTGCAGGTGTCCTTGCGCGGGTTGCCGAAGCGGACGGCCATCTTGCGCTGGTGGAGATCCGTTCTCCGGTTAGCGGTTTGGTTCATTCTATCGATGGGCTGGTGGCCGGGCGGGATGTTCGTCCGGGCGAGATACTCGCCGAGATTGCCGGTAATCCTGGTGGCCTGATCCTGGATACGGCTTTGACCGCGAAGCAGGCCGCCGGAGTGAGTTTAGGGCGGGATGTGCGGATCTGGCCGGAGCTTGCTGCATGGCGCGACGGGCGCGGTTTTAGCGGCAGGCTCGTTTCTCTGACAGTTGCGGCTTCGGCGGCATCGACAATTTCTGGCACTCAACTGACGCACATCGCGCGCGTCGAGGTGGACGCGCGGCAGGCAACTGACTTGCGCGCTGCCATTGCAGCAAACGGCGGCACAGCGGGGATCTCGATCCAAACGGGTACTCAGCCGGCAATCCAACAATTCCTCGACCCCCTCAAGGGCCTTGCCCAGGGGAATTCGAGCTATCGCAATTTCAAAGGAGTATGAGTGATGGCAAGCGCGTTGAAGAAGAGCCAAGACAAAAAACAGATGCTCTTCAATATTGGTGGTGGGGGCTTACTCCTTCTTGGTTTGTTTCTGGCAATGAAGGCGTCCTTCGAGCCAAAGCCCGAGACGCCGCTGTGCGAGACGAGATACTCCGGAGGGATCCTGTTCTCGTATTCGCGCAAGGGTGCCGATCCGTTGTCGCCTGAGGATCTCCAGGCGCGGTTGGCTGGAACCGATCGCGGCCTC
>CANJPN010000131.1 GCA_947475855.1 Bradyrhizobiaceae bacterium | reverse complement strand
GGAATCATGGTTCGCCACAGCAGCAAACCCCCATCACGATTTGCAAGGAAATCCACGGGGAAGCGTGGAAATCCGGCAACTCAAAGCCAGACTTCCCGCTCGATCAGCAAACGAGATCAGCAGGTTGAAGAAACTTCACGGCCGACTAGTTCAAGGGCCACTAGTTAAAGGATGTGCTTTGTGTGGCGTTCATCGCGGCTTAATTGACACGATCCTTGCCGCAGCCATCAGTCAATCAAAGCGCGACGCCACACTAGCCGTGTGGGGAGTCCGATGGTCGGTAGGCCCCATCTGCGATCAATGCGTAGGCGCCGTTGGAGCGTCTGCTGCGACTTCGTCTCGTCAGCAATCTTGGAGGGCAGCGGCCCCAATCTCCGCTTGTCGTCACCGTCAGCCCATGGCCAACCTTTACCGTCGCACTCCCGGGCCGATGCCGGTCGGTCCAGACCCGATGCTTCGGTTCTGCCGACATTCGGAGATTGACGGCATCGGCGGAGAAAAGCTTCCCAGGTTCGCCCGCGACTCACGACTGCCCAATGTCAGCGGGGCACCGTGATTCCGGTTTCGGCCAGGAACGCACGCCATTTCTCGACGTCCGTCTTCATCGCGGCGACGAGTTCGGCGGGGGTGCTGCCAACCACCTGTAATCCAGATGCCTCGAGCTTGGCGCGGACGGTCGTGTCGGCGGTCGCGTTGCCGATCTCATCGGACAGGCGCTTGAGTACCGGTGCGGGTGTCTTGGCCGGCGCATAGAGCGCGAACCAGCTCGACAGGTCGACCCCCTCCACGCCTGCCTCGCGCAACGTCGGCACTTGCGGCAGCAGTTTGGAGCGCGTCTGGCCGACGACGGCGAAAGCGCGCCATGCTCCCGCGTCGATCTGCGGCTTGGCGGCCTGTGGCCCCGTCAACATCGCCTGAACAACGCCCGAGACCAGATCGGTCGCAGCCGGTGCCGTGCCGCGATAGACGACATGCGTCATGTTCAAGCCCGAGCGCAGCTTGATCATCTCCATGCCCAGATGCTGGATCGAGCCGTGCCCCACAGAGGCATAGTTCAACTTGTCGGGGTTGGCCTTGCTGAATGCGATCAGCTCCTGCAGCGTGTTCGCCTGTAGCTTGGGGTTGGCTACCATCACGAGATCGAGGCGCACCAGAAGGCTGATGGGCTCGAAGTCCTTGAAAGGATCGTAAGGCAGGTTCGAGTATAGCAGCGGGTTCACCACCATGTTGCTGTCGATGGCGAAGAACATCGTATGGCCGTCGGGCGAGGCGCGGGCGACCTGACCAGCCGCCAGACCGCCGTTCGCGCCGGGCTGGTTCTCCACGATTACGGGTTGGCCCAACGCCGGGGAAAGCTTCTCGGCCAGCGTTCGTGCGATCAGGTCGACGGCGCCTCCAGGCGGCTGCGGCAGTACGATCCGGATGGTCCTCGACGGAAACGCCTCCTGCGCCACCGCTGCCGGCATCGGTTCCGACATCATCATCGCCGACCAGGCTACGCCTGCGACGATCGCCCAATGCATCGACATGCGAAGCTGTCCTTGTTTTCTGCGCCGCCCGGTGCGCCGGGGATCGGCTTCAGGCTGGCGCCGCGAAGGCCTAGCCAAGCTTAGCAAGGGCTCGCACGTCTTACTAGTTTGAGGGTCGATGCACTCGTGCGACTCGCTCGCCGGATGAAAGCCGGTCGGTTTGCAGTTTGCAGCGCCCGCCAGTGACCAGTGGCCGCTTTTCGATGCAGGTCGTTCAGCGGTGTGCCTCGCATGCTGCAACTGCTGAGAGCCGCTCCGGCTCACGCTCCGCCCTCGACCAGACCTTCGCCATGACTTTTGCTCATTGTACAGCCGACATGGCGGCTGCGGCTAGAACCTTGCCGGTCGGTTCACCGGTAGGTTCTCTCGTCGGATCTCTGGGGGAACGCGCGGGGGGATTGCGGATACGCTTTTGACGCTTCGCAATACCGTGAGAGCCGCACTGGTCTTTCCATGAGCGGGCTTCTATATGAGCGTTCGTTGCAAGAAGCATCGAGCCGTGTGTGGGCCGTGGAGGAAATAGTGCCGATCGTCGTCAGCCGTCGCGGGGCCGCCTGCATTGCCTGGAGCCTGGTCGCCGTTGCCTTCGCGGGATCGACAGCGGGGAATGCCCAGTCTGCGATCGAACAGTTCTACAAGGGCAAGACGATCGATCTGATCATCGGCTATCCGCCGGGTGGCAGTAACGACGTGTTCGCGCGGTTCCTGGCCCGCCACATGCCGAAGTATATTCCGGGACAGCCCAACATCGTGACGCGGAACATGCCGGGCGGGGGGAGCCTGCTGGCGGCGAACTTCATGTATTCGATCGCTCCGAAGGACGGCACGGTGCTGGCGATCATCGCGCCGACCGCGCCGCTCGACGCAAAGCTCGGCAACCCGGCCGCGAAGTATCAGCCCGAAAAGTTCAATTGGATCGGCCGGACGGGGACGGCCGCGAACCCGCTGATGGTTTGGCATACGCAGCCCTACAAGTCCTGGAAGGACGCGCTGGGACAGGAAATCACGCTGTCGGCCACAGGGACCGGCTCGACCGTGTCGGTCTATCCGACCGTGTTCAACAACCTGATGAAGACCAAGTTCAAGCTGGTGATGGGCTATAAGGGCTCGGGCGAGGCGATGCTGGCGATGGAGCGCGGCGAGACGGCCGGACACAGCACGGCGTTCGAGGCGGTCAAGACGCAGCATCCCGATTGGATCACGCAGGGGAAAATCCGTTTTCTGCTGCAGTTCGCGCTGACGCGGCATCCGGAAATGCCCGATGTGCCGACGGCGATCGAGGCGGCGGAAACGGATGAGCAGCGTGCGATTTTCCGGGCGGTGCTGAACGCTACGGAAATCGGCAAGCCGTTCTTCACCACGCCCGGGGTGCCGCCCGAGCGGGTCGAGGCGCTGCGGCGCGCCTTCGACAAGATGACGGCCGATGCGGAGTTCATCGCCGAGTTCGAGCGCGCGCGGGTCGAGCTCAATCCGATGTCGGGCGAGAAGCTGCAGAAGCTCGTCGAGGAGCTCGTGGCGATTTCTCCGGATCTGGTCGAGAAGGTGAAGGCCAACTACGGCGGGTGAGGAGCAGCTCGGGGCACCGGCTTCGAGCGTTCCGATCAGGCCGCGCGCGCCAGGAAGGGCGTCATGTGGCTCAGGAGCTGTTGCTCGGTGAAGGGTTTGCTCAGGAAGTCGTCGGCGCCTGCCGCCATCGCCTGCTCGCGATCGCTGGCGAACGCGTTCGCGGTCACCATCACGATCGGTATGCGGGGCAGACCCTTTGTATGCTCGCGCATTCTGATGTGACGGATCGCGGCGAGGCCGTCGACTTCGGGCATTTGGCAGTCCATCAACACCATGTCGAAACGGTCGCTTTCGAATGCGCCGATGGCTTCCAAGCCGTTCGCAGCCAGTGTTGCCTTGCATCCGAAGCCATCGAGATAGGCGAGCGTGACCTCCTGATTGACCGGGTTGTCCTCGGCGACGAGGATGTTGAGGCCTCGCAAGCTGGTCGTGGCTTCGACCTGGTTCGCGGGGGGCTCGGGAGCGCTCGAGGCTGCGACCCGATTGTGGGCCGCAGCGTGCGCCGGCCTCAACAACGTCTCGATAGCCGACAGCAGCACCGACTTGCGGACCGGCTTGGACACGAAAGATGCCGAGCCGAATTCGATGGCGGTGATTTCATCGAGCGCCCACTGCATCGGCATCAGAGCGATCACCTTGGTGGCGCGGAAGTCAGGGGTAGATGCGATCTTGCGATGAAGAGCGAAATTGTCGGTGCGCGGGCGGAAGCGGTCGATGATCACGATGTCGAAGGGGGCATTTTCGTGAACTGCGCGGCGCAGCTTCGACACCGTTTCCTCTTCGCAGCATGCGGTCTCGACGCGGGCTGACGGCGATTGAACGCGGGAGGCGATCGCTTCGCGGCTCAGCGCGCGATCGTCGACGACGAGGATGCGCTTGCCTGCGAGGATCGTCGGAACAGGTTCCATGTCCGCGGGGCTGTCGGTGCTGGCCTGCATCTGAAGTGTGAAGCACAGCGTCGTGCTCTTTCCGATCTCGCTCGACAGGTTTATCGAGCCGCCCATCTGGTCGACGAGATGACGGGTGACGGCGAGACTGAGGTCGCGTCCGTCGGTGTGACGGAGGTGGTCGCCTTCTCTGTTCGTCAGCGGTGCGAACATGCTGACGATGTCTTTGTGCGCAATGCCGATCCCGTTGTCGGAGATTGCGAAGGTGACTTCGTAGCGGCCGGGCTCGCAAAGCCTGCAAACGACCCGGAGCGCGATCTGGCCGACCTCGATGAGCCTGACGGAGGTTGAAATGAGGTTGACGAGCACCTGTTTGAGGCGCTGGGGGTCCCCCTTCACGTTGAGCGGAAGGGAGGTTGGAATTATGAGGTGGATCTCGAGGCCTTTGCGGTAGCCGGCACCAGAGCAGATCTCGATGGCGTCCTCGACGCACAGGCGCAGGTCGAACGGTTTTTCCTCAATGGTGAAATGGCCGCTTTCGATGCGGGCAATGTCGAGCAGGTCGGCGACGAGGGACTGCAGGGTCGCGGCGGATTGATTGACGCTGCTTGTGAGGCGCTGTTGATGTTTGTCGAGTTTGGTCTTCTGGAGAAGCTCGGCCATGCCGACCATGCCGCTCAAGGGGGTGCGGATCTCGTGGCTCATCTTGGCGAGGAATTGGGTCTTCACGAGGTTGGCTTGCTTGGCGTCCTGCAAGGCCGAGCGCAGTGCGCCGACGAGATGCTCGTTCTCGTGATGAAGCGAAAGTGCCCTTACCGTGACGCTTTCGAAACGGCGGGCGTTGACCAGCAGGAAGCACAGGCCGATCGTGAAGACGAGGCCCATGTAGATCTGCAGGTCGCCACCCTCCAGGAACAGCCTCAGCGAATAGGGCACCAAGGTCGGAAGCAGGAAGATGACGTAGCATTTCAGATGCAAGGCGAGGGTGCTGATGCCCCCGGCGGTAATGCTCGCAAGGACGAAGCCCAGGAAAACCTGATGCGCGATGCTTTCAGATGGGAATATCCACACTGAAGCACTGCCCCACGCGGTGCCCGCCAGAAATGCGCCGACCTCGAAGATGGACCGATGGCGGTTTGCGGGATCACCCGCAACCGCGATGCGATTGCGCTTCCAATGGTACCAAAGCCCGATGCGGAATGCGCAGACCGCCAGCATAGCGCTGAACCAGCCGCCGACCGCAGAGGGGGAGACTTGACCGAGCATGGCATAGGAGAGGATCGCGGCGACGAGCAGGCTGATCGAAACGCTCAATGGCAGGTTCGAGAAAAGAAGCGTGGTCTGCTCGCCCTCGACGTGAGCCAGTTGCTCGGCGGTCAACTTGCGTCTGGTGGGTGAGATTTCGGTCGGCTGAATGGTCATTATCGTTGCGAAACCTGTGAGCCTCGGCGTGAGGGCGCGCGCAATTCGCGCAACAAATTCTCTCCCGTCCAAGCCCGCTACACGCTGAGGAGACACCTGTCCGGGCCTCGCTGTCTTGTTCGTTCGATGGCTTGCGGAATTCAGGATGCGACCCGTAACGTAAACGAGGGGTCGTTAAGGGGCCGCTAATTTTGCTCGATGGAATGTCGAACGCAGGGAAGATAACGCTTAGAAATTTAAGCAATAAGTATGCATTCCAGGGCATGTCCCCTCGCCGCTCCGGAGGGGCGTCCGCGGGCGGCCTCGACGTGGTGGCAGCTACTGCTTGAAGATGTCACGTACCTTGGCCCGGATGGTATCCGAAACCTGCAGCGTCCGCTTGGCAACGGTTTCGAGGTCGGTGTGGCTGGCGGGCTCGATCTCGAGTGTCGACTTCCTGGTTTCGGAGAGGAACTCAGGATCCCTCATCATCGCCTGGAGACCTTCGCGCAGGGCCTTTGCGATCTCGGCCGGCAGATCCGGGGGGGCTACGAGATAGCGGCCGAGTGCGCCGCCGCTGGCGTAAAGGTTGAGGATCGCTTTGTCTTCAGGGTTCGAGCCGAATTCGCCCAGGGCTGGTACGCCGGGCAGTTCGGCCGAACGGGTCGGCAGGACCTGCAGGATGATGCGTGCCTTGCCCTCGTTGATCCAACTCATGCGCTGGGACTTGACGATGGCCCAGGAGGTGCCGGTGCCATCGACTTCGCCGCGCTCCATCGCCACCATCGCCGGGCCGGACGAGGGGTAACCCGAAACGACCTTGAACTTCGTGCCGACGAGGGAATTGAGGATCTTCGGCACGGTTTCCGCGATGTTGGCAGGGCCTGTGCCGGCGACGGTCATTTCGGTCTTCAGGACGTCCTGCATCGATTGCGCCTTGGCGGTGTGCCAGACGAGATGGATGTTGTTGGAGGAGGCGAGGCGGCCGATGTAGGTGAAACGCGCGGCGTCGTATTGCACGCCGGGGTTCTGCAGGGCCTGCTCCATCGGGATGGTCTCGGCGATCACGGCTATAGCGGTGCCGTCCTTCGGCGCGACCTTGTAGATGTAGTTGGCGGCCTGGAGGCTGCCGGCGCCCGGCATGTTCTGCACGACGACGGAGGGCTTGCCGGGCAGGTGGCGGCCGAGGAAACGGCCGGTGAAACGGGCGTACAAGTCGTAACTTCCGCCGGGTGCATAGCCGACGGTCAACGTAATGGGCTTGCGGAAACTGGAGTCGGTGTCCGTATTCGCGGTTTGCGATCGGGCCGGCGCAGGTGCAAGCGTGAGGTTGACGAGGGTAAGGCTTGCGAAAGTCAGGGTTGCGGCAAGTCGAGCGATGGAAGACGCCGTAGGGGCGGTGCGCATGGATCAACCTCGTGCATCTTGCGTCGACGCGATATCTGAGTCCCAGATCTCGCCCGGAACGCCATCAGGGAACTAGAGCATCATCCGAGCAGACGGAACCTCTTTCGCGATTCGCTGGTCGGATAAAGATGCTCAAAATTCTAAAGATTAGAGCAGTTTCATCCGATCATTCGATGGTCCCTGGCGATCGCGTATGATCGGATACTGCTCTAGCTGTATCGCTTGGGGAGCACAACCCGGTCGCAGCGATATCAGACCCGTCCATGAGTGATGAGGACGCCAACGGGCCGCCTTATTGCGACAAATTGGCGATGGTAATTCGCCCAGCACGCAGCAATCGCCAAGTCGCTTTCGAGGGCGGGCGCTTCTATGCTACGAGGGGCTTGGTCTGCGGGGCGCTGACGTTACGACGGGAAGGCTGGATGTTGGATCGGCGGGCCAATGGGTTCGCTGGTGCTCGACAGCTTGGACGGTGACGTTGCATATTCGAGCTGGTTCCAGCTTGGAGCTTGCCGGTGCGTAGGCGATAGCGACGGGCTGCCGGGTAGCGTAAGCAAGGCTGTGGTCGTTGACGAAATGCTGGCGCAGAGCTGCCCGCGCATGGAGGAATTGGAGAAGCAATGTCGGAACGGCGATCCAGTTATGAATACGAGGATCTGCTTCAGTGCGGGCGGGGAGAGTTGTTCGGCCCAGGCAACGCGCAATTGCCGCTGCCTCCGATGCTGATGTTCGAACGGATTGCGGCCATATCCGAGAGCGGAGGTGCCCACGGGAAAGGGCGGATCGTGGCGGAGTTGAAGGTTGCCGACAACCCCGCATGCGATTGGTTTTTCGCTTGTCATTTCAAAGGTGATCCAGTCATGCCTGGATGCCTGGGGCTTGATGCACTGTGGCAGCTTACAGGTTTCTATCTCGGATGGCTCGGGGCGCCCGGCAGAGGGCGGGCGCTGGGCGTCGGCGAGGTCAAATTCAGCGGTATGGTACTGCCCACCGTCAAGAAGGTTGAATACATCGTCGACCTCAAACGGGTGATCCTGCGCAAGTTGAAACTCGCAATAGCCGACGGGACGCTGAAGGCGGATGGCGAGGTAATCTACACAGCGACCGATATGCGGGTGGGGCTGTTCGAAACCGGGGATCAACCGGCGAAGGCGTGATGAATGGCCGTTGCTGCACAGGCCGTCGGGCTGGGCCGCCGGGCAAGCTGCAGTGGGGCGTCTGGCTCTTCGAGAGCCGGTGAGACCGAATTAAACCCGAGGGCGGGACGGGAGAAGGTGTAGTTCACATGAGGCGCGTCGTCGTCACTGGCATGGGGGTCGTCTCCAGCATCGGTAATAGCACTCAGGAAGTGCTGGCTTCGCTGCGCGAGGGCCGTTCGGGGATCTCTCGTGCTGACAAGTACGTTGAGTTGGGTTTCCGGTGTCAAGTGCACGGCGAGCCGAAGCTCGAATGGGAAGGCATGGTTCCCCGCAAGCCCAAACGGTTCATGAATGTGGGCATGGGCTGGAATTACATCGCCATGGATCAGGCGATACGGGATTCCGGTCTGGAGACGAAGGACGTCTCCAACGAGCGCACCGGCATCGTGATGGGCTCGGGTGGTCCCTCGACGGTTGCGATCGTCGCTGCGGCCGAGACGACGAGACAGTCCGGGCCGAAGAAGATCGGTCCGTTCGAGGTGCCGAAGGCCATGTGCTCGGGCCCCTCCGGCGTGATGGCCACGGCGTTCCAGGTCAAGGGTACGAACTATTCTATTTCGTCGGCTTGCGCGACGTCGGCGCATTGCATCGGCAATGCGGCTGAGATCATCCAGTACGGCAAGCAGGATGTGATGTTCGCGGGCGGGTGCGAGGAGCTCGACTGGACGCTGTCGAACATGTTCGACGCCATGGGCGCGATGTCGAGCGGCTTCAATGCCACTCCGAACAAGGCGAGCCGCGCCTACGACAAGAACCGGGACGGCTTCGTCATCGCAGGTGGCGCCGGTGTGGTGGTGCTCGAAGAGCTGTCCCGCGCCAAGGCGCGCGGGGCCCGGATCTATGGCGAGATTGTCGGATACGGGGCGACGTCTGACGGGTACGACATGGTTGCGCCGTCCGGCGAAGGTGCCGCGCGATGCATGAAGCTCGCGATGCAGGGCCTTGATGGGAAAGGCGTCGGCAAGATCGACTACATCAACCCCCACGCTACCGCGACGCCGGTTGGTGACGCCAAAGAGATAGAGGCCATTCGGGCGGTATTTGGCAAAGATATTCCAACGATAGCGGCAACCAAATCGCTTACTGGGCACTCTCTCGGGGCGATCGGTGTTCAGGAGAGTATTTTTTCGCTTCTGATGATGAACAACGGTTTCATCTGCGAAAGCGCGAATATCGAAGAGATCGATCCGGCTTTCGCCGATATTCCGATCGCCCGGAAACGCATGGATAATGTGATGCTTAACTGTGTCATGTCGAACAGCTTTGGGTTCGGCGGCACGAATGCGACACTCGTGTTCCGCCGTTATGATGCTTGAGGTGATCGGGGCTGCCTGACGGTGCGCCGGGCCGATCTGGGCCGAGGGCGCGCGCCGAGAGGCAGTTCCGATGCGATTGCAGAAATTTGGAGCCGGCTGGTTCGATACTGGCGGTAGGGCTCGTCGGGAAATGTCAGGAGCTGAGATGAGCGCCATCGATTTTGCAAAGCCGGGCCCGTTGATGGCCGGCAAGCGCGGCCTCATCATGGGGGTTGCCAACGACCGCTCGATCGCCTGGGGTATTGCCCGCGTGCTCGCAGGCCAGGGTGCCAAGCTCGCGTTCACCTATCAGGGCGACGCCTTCGGGCGCCGGGCCATGCCGCTTGCCCAATCCGTCGGCGCCGACATCATCGCGCCGTGCGATGTGCTCGACCTCGCATCGGTCGATGCGGTGTTCGACGAGATCAAAACGAAGTGGGGTCAGATCGATTTCGTCGTGCATGCGCTGGCGTTCTCGGATCGCCGGGAACTGGCTGGCCGCTACGCCGACACTTCGCGCGAGAACTTCACCAATACGATGGTGATATCGTGCTTCTCGTTTACTGAAATCGCCAAGCGTGCGGCCGAGTTGATGCCCGATGGCGGCTCGCTGTTGACGCTTACCTATGGCGGCGCGACGCGCTGGGTGCCGTCCTACAATGTGATGGGTGTCGCCAAAGCCGCGCTCGAAGCGTCGGTGCGCTATCTGGCCAACGACCTCGGGCCGAAGGGGATTCGCGTCAATGCGCTGTCGGCAGGGCCGATGCGCACGCTTGCCGGGTCCGGCGTCTCGGATGCGCGCGCGATCTTCAACTACCAGCGGGATCACTCGCCGCTGCGTCGTACGCCGACGCTCGACGAGGTGGGCGGTGCAGGGCTCTATCTGCTGTCCGATCTTGCCGGCGCAGTGACGGGAGAAGTGCATTTCGTCGATTGCGGCTACAATGTTACGTCGATGCCGACTCTCGAGGCCCTCAAGGAACTCGAGGCGGATGCGGCTGCTGCCGATC
Organism: Bradyrhizobiaceae bacterium; assembly: GCA_947475855.1. Classification (GTDB taxonomy): domain Bacteria; phylum Pseudomonadota; class Alphaproteobacteria; order Rhizobiales; family Hyphomicrobiaceae; genus CAMDPA01. Next base: position 2,610 of record CANJPN010000131.1, on the reverse strand, counting down.
GCGTCGCCGCTGCCAAAGCCGCGGAGTGAGCATGGGCTCTTTCGGCGTGCGGCAGAGGGGCCTGTCCGAGTTCGCGCGACAAGGATTAGGGCTTTCTTTACGACGCCGTCGCTAAGCTCCGGTTTCAGCCTCTGGCACCACTGCCCGGTCGAGGATCGTGACTATGAAGCTCGCAAGTATTTCGGCGGCACTCGCCGCAGGAGCCTTTTCCATTCTGGCGGTCGGCGCTTTATCGAGCGCGATCGCGATGCCACTACCGCAGTCGCCGCAGGTGGCCGCCGAACAAGACGAAGTCACAGTCGAGCGCGTGCACGGGTGCCATCCGGGCATTCAGCGGGACAACAGCGGCTGGCATTTCCACAGCCGGGCTTGCGTTCGCCGCAATACTGCTCCTCCTGGCCTTTATGATGGTCCATCTTACCGGCGGTTCTATCACGGTCCGATCTGCAGCTACCGCTGCAAGTTCGTGGGTCCGGTGAAGACCTGCTCGCAGGTTTGCCGCTAGCTCGACCTTCCGATCGGTCGGCGGCGGTTCCGTCGCTCGATCGTGAGGAGACGCGAATGCGGTTCAATTCTGCCCTTGCACTATCGGCCGCCGTTGCCGGCATTCTGATCGCCGGCCAGGTGATGGCTCTGCCGGCGTCCGGCGTTTCACAGCCGCTCTCGAACGCTCCTGATTTGCCAGTCGTGCTGGTGCACGGCTGCCATTTCGACATGGGGCCGGGTATGGTGCCGGATCGCGAGAACGGCCCGCATTATCACAACCGCCAATGCGCGGTTGTGCGCACCGGGCCGCAGGGCGGTCATGGGGCGGCACCGCAAGGCGGCTATCGGCCGCCACCGCCGCCGCAACCTCGCTATGACGCGCCTCGCGGAGGCTATGGTGGACCGCCACGCGGCTATGACGAAGGGCCCCGTCGCGGCGGGTATTATCAGGGTGGTGGCGGCTACGGTCGTGGCTACGGATATGCACCGCCTCCGCGTCAAACGTACTGCCGGGAACGCTGCCGCTACACAGGCCCGTTCAAGCAGTGCCGGACGGTTTGCGACTAGAGCATCAACCGACCAGATGGAATCGCCTTCGCGATTCGCTGGTCGGATAAAGATGCTCTGGCTTCTGTAGATAAGCGCAGTTTCATCCGATCATTCGATCGCCCCCGGCGATCGCATATGATCGGATACTGCTCCAGCAAGCCAGCTCAGTGGTTCCCAAGCCGATGGCCGCCGCGATGATCCGCGCTGTTTGCCGCTGGGTCAAACTCGTGGCATGTGAGCAGGCATGATCGGGGTATTCGATTCTGGAATTGGCGGGCTTACGGTTCTGCGGGCCTTGTGCGCGCGGTTTCCGCAGCTTGCGTTCGTCTATCTGGGCGATCACGCCAACGTGCCCTACGGAAATCGTCCGTCGAGCGAGATCGTCGATCTAACGCGGGCCGGCGTCGAGCAGTTGTTGGATCGCGGCGCGCGGCTCGTGCTTCTGGGGTGCAATACGGCGACGGCGGTTGCCGCACGCACCCTGCAGCAAGATTGGCTACCGGGCTCGCAGTGGGCGGGGCGCAATGTGCTGGGGATCGTGGCACCTACCGTCGAGGCGGCAACGCAAACGCCGTGGGCCGTGACCAGCCCGCAATATCCGCAGAAATACAATACGGACATCGTCGCGGTGTTCGGCACGTTCAGGACGATCTCGTCGGGCGTCTACCTCGAGGAGATTTCAAAGCGCTGCCCGAAAGTCACCGTCGTGCAGCAGGTCTGTGCGGAGCTTGCCGGCGCGATCGAGGATAATGCAGGCGAAGCCGTGCTGGACGCTCTCGTCGGTGCGGGCGTGGCTGCTGTGATGATGCAGACCGGAGGCGCCACGCCGCATCGCGCGATCCTGGGGTGCACGCACTTCCCCCTCGTCGAAGAACTGTTCCGGCGGCATCTGCCAGCGGCGACGCGGATACTCTCGCAACCCGATCTGGTGGCCGATAGTCTCGACCACTATCTCGAGCGACACCCTGAATATGTTACCCGGGTCGATGCCATGCCGGGCGTTCGGTTGTTGACGACCGGCGACAGGGATCGCGTGGGTGCCACGGCGCGGCTGTTCTGGCCCGATGCTCCCTCGTTCGAGCAGGCCTGAAAAGGGGGTCGGCTTCATTATCGAAACGCCGGATCGGCCTGTCGAAGGCGCAGCGTCCCATTTCGACACGCAGCTTAACCTCGATTTAACCCGTCCCAGGCACAGTGGTCTTCGTGACCCGTGGAGCGCAGCCGCCCCCATACGGGTGTGCCTGATACCAAAGGACGAAAGACCAGATGAACAAGATCATCGCTCAGGCTGGCGCTGCTGCCGCCTTTACCCTTGCTGCCTTCCTCGCCATTCCCGCTTCGGCTGCTGATCTCGGCGGTTGGGGGCGCGGTTCGATCAAGGACGACTACGCAGTGCCGGCTCGCTCGGCCACCAGCCCCTGCTACTTCCGCGCCGATACCGGCTACTCCTGGTCGAATGCGCCGACGCTGCGCTGGGCCGCCTGGAACCCGCCGGCCGGCTACAACGAGCGCGTCGCAAAGTCGAACATGGATGACACCTGGACGGGTGGCGTCGGCATGGGTTGCGGATCGGGC
>CANJPN010000130.1 GCA_947475855.1 Bradyrhizobiaceae bacterium | reverse complement strand
GCCGGATTGACGGTGACCATTTCGACGACGCGCTTGAGATCGATGCCGAGCGCCAGCATCGAGGTCATAGCCTGGGTCAGGCTGAACCGCGCCTGGCCCGCGAACGGATGGTTCTCAGCGTCCGGATGCAGCCCGCCCGGCGTGCCCGGCGGCGGCGGAACGTACGTGTTGTAGCCGTGCATGTCGGCGCCCAGGGTGTCGGGAATGATCCCGGCGCCGATTGCGATCTTCGCGAGGCGATACGAGAAATGGCTACCATGGCCCACGTCGGTCTTCAGTCCCATATCGAGCGCTTTGCGAACGATCGCGTGGACCTTGCCGTTCTTGTCGACGAAACCGCCGGGATGCCGCGTGAACGGATGCGCGAGGATGTCGCCAGGCTTCAACAGCTTCACGACCTGCTCGATGATAGTGTCGGAGTCGATCCCGTTTGCGCCTTCGGGCGGCAGCTCCCAGAGCTGGCCGAAGTGGATGTAGAGCGGGATATTCGCCTCCCGCGCGATCGCCGCGGACTTCTCGATCACCTTCGTGCCGAAGCGGGCGAAGCCGCCGATCTCTGCGTGGCCTTTCACGCCCTTGATGAGGTCGGCGTTCTCCCTGGCCGCCTTCACTGTCGCAGCCTGATCCATCAGGTTGGGCGCGTAGAGATCGGGATAGTAGTGGCCTTCCATGCCGCCTGCGAGATAGGCCGAAATGAACGCGACGACGCGCGTCTTCGCAGGTTCGACGATGAAATGGCGGAAGCCCGGCAGTGTCATGCACGACGGTCCGCCCTGATCGATCAGACACGTCACGCCGCTGTCCACGCCGCACATATCGGCATCGAGGCCGAACCGGCCGGTCACGTACTTATAGACGTGCGCATGTGTATCGATCATGCCTGGGATGACGAGCTTGCCGCGCGCGTCGATCACAGACTTAGCCGAGGACGGTAGGATGTCCTTTTTGACCGAGGCGATCTTGCCGTTGGCGATAGCGATGTCCATTACGCCGTCGACGCCGGACACGGGACAGATGACGTGGCCACCCTGCAGCAGGGTGTCGTAGGCAGGGCTTGCGCTCATGTTTCATCTCCTTCGTAATTTTGGTCGCCAGATACCGCGACCCCAAGCTGAAAGTCCCAAGTCGACCTTTACATTCCAAGGTAGGCGCTGCGGACGTGTGGGTTGTCGAGGAGCTCCTCGCCGGTTCCCGAAAGCGTTACGCTCCCCTGCTCCAGAACGTAGGCCCGATCGCACAGATCAAGAGCCGCAAAGGCGTTTTGCTCAACCATCACAACTGTCACGCCATCCGCGCGAACCTGACGGATTATGTCGAAAGTAGCATCGACTATGTTAGGCGCAAGGCCGAGCGATGGCTCGTCGAACAGCACCAGCTTTGGCCGCGACATCAGCGCGCGGCTGATCGCGAGCATTTGTTGCTCGCCGCCCGATAGCGTTCCTGCCGCCTGATCCTGCCGCTGCCTCAGGATCGGGAAGCGGTCGAGCATGCTATCCATGTCCTCAGCGATGCCCTGCGCGTCTGTGCGCAGATAGCAGCCCATTTCCAGGTTCTCACGCACCGTCATGTGTGGAAACACGCGCCGCCCCTCGGGACAATGCGAGATGCCGAGCTGCAAAATCTCGTGCGGCGGTGCCCCGGTGATATCCCGGCCTTCGAGCTTGATGCTACCCGCGGCCGGCTTCACCAGTCCCGAGATCGCCTTCAGCGTCGTGGATTTTCCAGCACCATTCGCACCGATGAGCGTGACGAGTTCGCCGGGCCGCACCTCGATCGACATGGAGCGTACAGCCTGGACCTTGCCATAGTTGCACTGCAGTCGGTCAATGACGAGCATGGCTCGACCTCTCGCCGAGATAGGCCTTGATCACGTCCTTGTTGCGCTGGATCGCCTCGGGCGTACCGTCGGCGATGATCGTGCCTTGGTTGAGGCAGATCACGCGATCCGACGCGCCCATGACCGTGCGCATGTCGTGCTCCACCAGCAGCACCGTGATGCCGCGCTCCCGGATACGTGAAATGGTTTCGACGAAGCTGGCTTTTTCAGCCGGGTTCATCCCGGACACAGGCTCATCCAGGAGCAGCAGCTTGGGATCGGCAGCAAGCGCGATGGCGACTTCGAGCAACCGCTGCTCGCCGTACGGCAGCGAAGCAGCCGGCTCCTGCGCGCGTGGAAGTATCCCGACGAAATCCAGCACTTCTCGGGCGGCTGCTTCGAGACGTCGTTCGTCTTCCTTCACACGCGGCAGCCCCAGCATGATCGCCAGCGGCGTTTGCGTCGACCGCTTGTGCAACCCGACGAGCACGTTCTCGAACGCGGAAAGTCCGCCGAACAAGCTCGTCTTCTGGAACGAGCGAACGACACCAAGTCGCGAGATCGCATCGGGGCTGAGACCGTTGAGCTTCCGGCCTCTATAGACGACGTCGCCGCTGCTCGGTTGCAAATAGCCTGTGATGGCGTTGAACGCGGAAGTCTTGCCGGCACCATTCGGTCCGATCAATGAAAGGACCTCGCCCTCGCGGACTTCGAACGTCATGCTGGAGACAGCGAGCAGCCCGCCGAAGCGAATCGACATTTGATCCACGGAGAGCAACGAAGGTGACTTGTCGGTCATTTGCCTGCGCCCTCCATCTGTGGGCCAGAGGCAGCAGCCGTGGAGGATGCCTGCTGTCCGCCCCGCCAGTTGCGGAGTGCGGGCACGATTCCCATCGGCAGGAAGTAGACGACGAGCACCATGACCACGCCATAGATGATCCATTGCACCTCGGGCTTGATCGCCATGGTGCGCAGCAGCTCCGGGATCAGTCCGAAAATGACGCCACCTACAATCGGCCCAGCCAACGTGCCCTTGCCTCCTGTTACGACCATGATCACCATCGTGACCGTGTAGACGAACAGAAAGATGTCGGGATCGACGATGCGGATATAGTGCGTGTAGAGCGCGCCCGCTGAACCGGCCATCGCGGCGGAAACGATGGTCGCCAGCACCAGATAGCGCGTGACATCGACGCCCACTGACATCGCCAGCGGTTCGTTTTCCCGGAGCGCGATCATGGCGCGCCCTGCGCGCGACGATACCAGTCGCGAGATGATGATGTAGCAGACTGTGCCGACGGCCAGTACCAGCCAGTAGAATGCGGGCTTCCTGAGGAACGCTACCTCCGCGCTGCCCCAGCCAAGCCGCAACACGGGAATGTTGTTGAGCGCCATCGGCCCTTGCGTCAGCTCCACCCAGTTCACCGCAACGAGCCTGACGACCTCCGCGAAACTGATCGAGACGATCACGAAATAGGCCCCGCGCACGCGAAACGCGAGCTTGCCGATGGCCCAGCCAGTGAAGCCCGCCGCAACGATCCCGACGAGCATCGCGAACCAAACGGGTTTCGGCGAAACGCCCAAGGGAATGCCACCCGGCAACGTGATCTCGAAACCGAGTGAAGTCAGTGCGCTCCCGTAAGCTCCGATACCGAAGAACGCGACATGGCCGAGCGAGAGCTGCCCCGTATAGCCGAGCAGCAGATTGAGGCTCATCGCGGCGATGATGAAAATGCCCGTCGTGATGAGGATGTGAAGCATATAGGAATCGGTCAGCCAAAACGGCACCGACACGAGCAACCCGAGGAAGGCTTGAGGGAAATACTTCATCATCCGATGCGCTCCCTCTGCGCGAATAGACCGGTGGGCTTCACCAGCAGGATGATGATGATGAGCACGAACCCCATAGCGTCGCGATAACCCGACGACACGTAGCCAGCGCCGAGCTCCTCGGCGAACGCCAGGATGAAGCCACCGATGGTGGCGCCGGCGATGTTGCCGAGCCCGCCGAGGATCACGATGGCAAACGCCTTTGCCGCCGCGAGATCGCCCATCGTCGGGTTCACGACGAACACCGGTCCGAGCAGGGCGCCGCTCGCCGCCGCAAGTCCAGAACCGAGTGCGAACGTCGCTGTATGCATGCGGTCGATGCGAACGCCCATCAGCGCCGCCGTGTCGCGATCCTGGAACGTCGCCCGCATGGCTTTGCCGAGTTTAGTGCGGTTGACGACCGTATAGGCCGCGAATATCAGCCCCACCGCCGTGAACAGAACGAAGATGCGCAGCCAGGAGACCGAGAGTGGACCGACGACCAGCGGCGCCGAAGGAAATGGATTAGGTACCGTGAGCGCGACGCCCGACCATATGAGCTGCTCGGTGTTTTGCATCGCGATCCAGGCGCCGATCATCACGAGCATGGTCGTGTCGATGTCGGCGCCGCGCAGCCGCCCTAGTAGCAGCATCTCGATCACGGCACCCAGCAGCGCGCCGAGCACCATGGCGAGCAGCAGCGCGAGGAAGAAGTTCATCCCCACCGGGACGACCAGTGCGTACATGCAGTAGGCACCGAAAGCGTAGAGCTCGCCGTGCGTGAAGTTGACGACACGCATGATGCCGAAAATCAGCGTCAGGCCGATCCCGAGGAGGGCATAGGTGCCGCCGAGCATCAGCGCATTCAGGCAATGCTGAAGAAACTGGTCCAAGCGCGTTTTCGCCCCGTGCGTATGGATGGTGTCAGACCCTCCGGGTCTGACACCGGGCGGAACCATAAATGGGAGAAGTGAGTTCCGGAGCTGTAGGTTGGGTCAAGGCCACTGGCAGCGACCCATCATGGTCCCGGTGATTTTGAGCCGGTGACCGAGGTGCCAGACTCGGAGGGTCTGACACCGCCGCCAGGCGCTCACATCCTTGTGACTTTGCCGTTGGCGATCTTGATCAGGTAGACGCTCGGCACGTTCTGCGCGCTTTCTTTGCCCGCAGGGCCCTGCTTGATGAAGGCGATGTCACCGTTGATGCCCTTCACCTTGACGTCCCACAGCGCTTTCTGGATTGCAGCCGGTTCAGCCTTGCCGGCGGCCTTGATCGCTTCGACGATCGTTGTGATGCCGTCCCAACCGCGGAAGCCCTCCGTGAGCCCGCCGGCCTGATAGCCGCGGGCGTTCCATTCCTTGACGAAGCTGACGGCGAGCGCGGGGTTCTTCACCGCCTCGGGGAACCAGGGCGTGAAGAATACGAGATGAAAGGATTCATCCGCAGCACTGCCGGCCTGCTGGATCAGCTGGTCAGGCGAGTTCGAGCCGCCGGTCGTGATGATGCGCGCTGTGAGCTGCTGCTCCTTCGCCTGGCGCAGGATCAGCGTGATCTGCTCGACGGCGGTGGTGACGAACACCGTGTCGCCCCCCGACGCTTTGATCTTGGCGAGCTGCGCGGAGAAGTCGACCGCCTTCGGATCCATCAGCTCCGTGGCGCCGATGGTGACGCCAGCGGCTTTCAGCATCTTCGTGAATTCTTGCGACGCACCCAGACCGAAATCGTTGTTGGTGGCGAGGAAGTCGGCCTTCTTGATGCCGAGCTGCTTGACCAGTGGCTCGAACGCCCGGGCTTCCATTTCAGACGTCGGGCTGATGCGGAAGATGAACGGATTTCCCGATGTCGTGATCTTGCCGGAAGATGACGTCTCTACGAGCATCGGCACGCCGTGCTCTTCGAGCTTGGGCATCACGGCGAGCGTCAGCGTCGAACTCCACGCCCCCAGCATCACCGGGACTTTGTCCTTGGTGATGAGCTTTTCGGCGGTGGACACCGCCTCTGTCGGGTTCGACTTGTTGTCCTCGACGACGAGTTGGAGTTTCTTGCCGAGGACACCGCCGGCTTTGTTGATCTCGTCCTCGGCGATCTTCGCGCCTTGCGTTACATAATTGCCTGAAGCGGCAAACGCCCCGGTCAGCGGTTGAGTAACGCCGATCTTGATCGTCTCCTGTGCGCTTGCGGGCGCGGCAATCGCCATGAAAACAGCCGCCGCCAGAACTTGGGCCGAGCCGTGCTTGAGCATCTCGTTACTCCGAACTGTGATTTTGGTTAGGCCAATTTACCTGATGCACCACTATTGCTGAGGCGCACTTACTGGCAAGCCATGAAATCGCGCAAAAACCGGAAGTGCCTCATTAGTAGGCGGTTGCCGATTTTCTGTCCAATCATGTTCTGCTTTCGAGGCAGGCGAACGCACCGAGATAGAGGTGGACGTGCTGCCTCGCACAGCTATCTTGGCCAGCTGTTCGAAGCGCCTTGCGCTGATTGGACGTAATCGATGAAATGGGAGCGGCCGGAGCGGCCGAAGAGAGATTGGCTGAGCAGGGCATCTCGACCGAGCAGGGTATCGGCGCGCCGTTGAAGCGCAAAGAGGACGACCGCTATCTCCGCGGCCAGGGGCGCTTCGTGGCCGATCTCGCGATCCCCGGGATGCAGGAGGTGGCTTTCCTGCGCTCGCCCGTGGCGCACGCACGAATTCGCGGGATCACAGTGCCCGAAGAGTTCGTATCCCAGGTCTTCCTCGCAGGCGACCTCGCCGGTGTGACAGCGATCCGCGCAGACACCGCACTCCCCGGATTCAAGTCGTCACTGCAGCCGATCCTCGCATCGGACAAGGTGCGCCACGTCGGCGAGCCCGTTGCGATGTGCATGGCCGCAACGCGCGCAGAAGCCGAGGACATCGCAGCCCGGATCGATGTCGACTACGAGGTACTCCCCGCAGTCACCGACATGCTGGCAGCTTTGCGCCCCGGCGCGCCGCTGCTACACGAGCAGTGGGGCGACAACGTTTTCCTCACCACCAGCACAGATGTTGATTTCGAGGCCGCAATCGCGAGTGCCAAATTCAAGGTCGAACGCGAACTGCGAACCGCACGGCAAGTCATGAGCCCGATGGAGGGCCGCGGTGTGATCGCCGAATGGGATTCGCGCGTCGGCCAAATCATCGTCACGAGTTCGACCCAGCAGCCGCACATCGTCCGCTCGGGCCTCGCCGAATGTCTTGGCTTGGATGAAGGCCAGATCCGCGTCATCGCGCCTGATGTCGGTGGCGGCTTCGGCTACAAGGGCGTTCTGCTCGGCGAGGAGGTGGCGCTGGCGTGGGCCGCAAAGCGCCTCGGCACTCCCCTGCGCTGGATCGAGGATCGCCGCGAGAACCTCACCGCCGGCGCCGACTGCCGCGAGCACCACTACAAGCTCACCGCCTACGCCGACGCACAAGGCCGACTGCTCGCTCTCGATTGCCAAGCCACGGTGGATGCCGGCGCGTACTCCGCTTACCCGTTTTCCGCCTGCCTCGAAGCCGGCCAGGTCGGCAGCATTCTGCCGGGCCTCTACGACTTCCCGCACTATCGCTGTAAGACGATCACGGCCGCCACCAACAAGCCGCCGATCCTGCCTTATCGTGGCGTCGCGCGCACCGGCGTGTGCTTCGCGCTGGAAGTCACGCTCGACGCGTTGGCGCGCGAAGCCGGAGTCGAGCCAGCGGAGTTGCGCCGCAAGAGCCTCGTGAGGCCCGAGCAGATGCCGTTCGATAACATCGCAAAGCGCCACTTCGATTCCGGCGACTACCCGGAAGCGTTGCGCCGTGCTGTCGAGGCGATCGGCCTCGATAGCGTGCGTGAACGCCAGAAGCGTGGCGAACCGGACGGCCGTAGAATCGGTCTGGGCCTCGCGATGTATTCCGAGCAGGCCGGCCACGGCACCAGCGTTTATGCGTCTTGGGGTATTCCCTTTGTCCCTGGCCACGAGCAATGCCACGCGCGCTTCACGCCCGATGGCGGCCTTGAGATCCGTATCGGCGCGCACAGCCACGGACAGGGCCTGGAGACGACTTTATCGCAGGTGGCCCATTCGATTCTCGGGGTGCCGCACGATCACATCAAGGTGAGCCACGGCGATACCGGATTGTCGCCCTACTCCACGGGCACGTGGGGCTCGCGCTGCATGATCATGTCGGGCGGAGCAGTCGCTGCCGCCTGCGACCAGCTCGCGGAGCGCATTCTGCGAATCGGCGCCAAGCTGCTGCAGGCGCGTGAATCCGATGTTCGCCTCGACGGCGGATTCGTCGTTTCGGCTAGCTCCAAGGTGGCCGTCGCCGACATCGCCCGCACGTTCTATCGCCGCCCGCAGGACTTGCCCGCCGACGTCGATCCCGGTGGTCTCGAAGTCGTCGCCGGCTACAAGGCGAAGCGCGATACCGGCACCTTCAGCTACGCAGCGCATGCGGCGGTCGTCGCTGTCGACACGGAAACCGGCGCCGTCGAGATGCTCGATTATGTCGTCGTCGAGGACGGCGGCACGCTTGTTAATCCGATGATTGTCGATGGCCAGATCATCGGCGGCATCGCCCAGGGAATCGGCACCGCGTTCTACGAGGAAATGCCCTACGACGCCCAAGGTCAGCCGCTCGGCACCACCCTTGCCGAGTATCTCCTGCCCGGCTCCGGCGAGATGCCCCGTGTCCGCATTCTCCACATGGAGACCCCATCGCCCTATACTCGCTTCGGCCAGAAAGGGCTGGGCGAAGGCGGTGCGATTGCACCACCGGCTGCACTAACGAATGCGATCAACGACGCACTCAAGGTCCTTGGGGCCGAGTTGCTGTCGTCTCCCGTGACTCCGCAGCGCGTCGTGGCAGCTCTCAATGCCGCCCGACAGCATCAAACCTGAGGAACCGCAGACTCACTTCGCCGCGGCGCTGATCAGCCGCCGGACACAACTGCAATCCTGCACACGTCGTCCAGGCTCGATCTCGACCAGTGCCGGTTCCGAAGCGCTGCACTCGGCAAGCGCGTGCGGGCATCTCGGATGGAACCGGCAACCGGAAGGTGGATTGAGGGGCGAGGGTATCTCGCCCTTCAATGCAGGCTCACTCAGAGGCCGCCCTACGTGGGTCGATAGCGCCGCCGAATAGAGTGCTTGCGTATAGGGATGAAGTGGCCGCCGGAAAAGCTCGCGCCCCGGCGCGATTTCGACGAGTTGCCCGAGATACATCACGGCGACGTGGTGGCTCATGTGACGCACCGTCGCCAAATGGTGCGCTATCATCACGTAGCTGAGCCCGAGCCGGTCCTGTAGATCCTTCAGCAGGTTGAGGATCTGTGCACGGATCGAAACGTCGAGAGCGGACACCGGCTCATCTAGAACGATCAATTTCGGATCGACGCTCAGCGCCCGCGCGATCGCGATCCGTTGTCTCTGTCCGCCCGAGAACTGATGCGGATAGAGTTCCGCCTGCTCGCGCCGCAAGCCGACTTGGGTCATCAGCTCCGCGACGCGATCCTGTCGGTCCTGACGCGACAGTCTGGCCTGAACGATCATCGGTTCGGCGATGATGCGGCCAACCGTCATGCGAGGATTGAGCGAGCTCCACGGATCCTGGAACACGGCCTGTACGCTTCCCCGGAAGTGACGCAAACCTGCTGCATCGAGCGTGTCGAGGCGCCTCCCTTCGAACGAAATCGCGCCGGCTGTCGGCTCTTCGAGCTTTAGGATGAGCCGCGCCGTCGTCGTCTTCCCGCAACCGGATTCGCCGACGATGCTCAGCGTCTCGCCGGCCCGAACCGAGAATGACAAGCCGTCCACTGCGCGCACGGCGCCGACGGTCTTAAGCCCCAGCGGGCCACCGGAGACAGCGTAGTGCTTGCGCACGTCCGTCAACTCTAGGAGGGGAGCGTCAGTCGCCATAGCCAGCCAGTTTCCAGCAGGAGGCATGATGAAGGGGGCCCGCCTCGATGCGCGGTGGGCCTCGCTCCCGGCAGACATCACGGGCATAGGCGCAGCGTGGCGCGAAGCTGCATCCTGCCGGCAAGTCGTCCAGTGCCGGCGGTTGCCCCTCGATGCTGTAGAGGCGTTCGACGTCGACGTCGAGATCAGGCACCGAGCGCAGCAGCGCTTCCGTGTAGGGATGGCGCGGGTTCGCGAACAGCTCCGCCACCGGGGCCAGCTCGACGATGCGGCCAGCGTACATCACTGCCACGCGGTCGCAGATGGTGGCAACGATGCCGAAGTCGTGCGTCACGAATAGGATGGCGAGCCCTGTCTCTCTCTGCACGTCTTTCAGCAGCGCGAGGAGTTGCGATTGCACTGTCGCGTCGAGTGCAGTCGTCGGCTCGTCGGCAATCAGCACCGCAGGCGGTCCCGCCATCGCGATCGCGGCACCGACCCGCTGTCGCATGCCGCCGCTGAGCTCGTGCGGATATGCACTGACGCGCTGTTCGGGCGCGGGGATCCGCATCGCGCGCAGCCCATCGACGATCGCGTCGCGCAGCGCGGGCCCTTCGAGGCCCCGATAGAGTTTAATCGCTTCCCCAACCTGATCGCCTATCCGAAGCACAGGATTGAGCGACGTCATCGGGTCTTGCAGGATGATGCTGATGCGCCGGCCCCGATGGTGCCGCATTTGGGCTTCGTCGAGCGTCATCAGGTCCGTGCCCTCGAGCACGACGCGCCCGCCGGTGACCCGGCCGACGCTCGACGGAATGAGCCGCAGGATCGACAGGCACGTCATGCTCTTGCCCGAACCGGATTCGCCAACGAGCCCCAGCGTTTCGCCGGCATTGATTTCGAACGAAACGTCGTCGACCGCGCGCACGGAACCTCCACCGCTGCGCAGTTCCGTGACGAGACCTTCCACTTTCAGCACTGGTGCGCTGCTCATCTCAGCGGCTCCGAAGCTTTGGATCGAGCCGGTCGCGGATCCAGTCCCCGGTCAGGTTGAACGCCAGCACCGTGATCGCGATGGCGAGGCCTGGAAACAGCGAGATCCACCACGCGCTCGCCAGCATGCCGCGGCCGTCTTCTACGATGACGCCCCATGCAGGTTGAGGCGGTGGAATGCCGACGCCGAGAAAGCTGAGCGTCGCTTCCAGAATGATCGCCGCTCCGACTTGCAGGCTCGCGAGCACCAGCAGTGACGGCACGAGATTGGGAAAGATGTGTGTTGCCAGAATGCGTGTCGACGAACAGCCGGCCACGCGCGCGAGCTTCACATAGTCGCTCCCCTTGATCGCCAGTGTTTCGCCTCGCACCTGTCGCGCATAGCGGGGCCAATAGAGAAGGCCGATGACGGCGACGACGTTCTCGAAGCTGGGCCCCAGCGTTGCCCCGAGCATGATCGCGACGAGTACCGCGGGAATGGCGAGGAACGCGTCCGCGACGCGCATCAGTGCGATTTCGATGAACCCGCCGAAATAGCCCGCGATGATTCCAACGACCGTGCCGATCGCGCCGGCTACGACGATTGCGACCAGAGCAACGCTGAGGGAAACGCGCGCGCCCCAGATGACGCGGCTCAGCACATCACGACCGTAGTGATCCGTACCGAGCGGATGCAAAAGATCCCCGCCTGCGATCCAGAACGGTGGCATCAACCGATCGAGCAGGCTTTGCTCCGTCGGGGGATAGGGCGCCAGCAAAGGCGCGGCGATCGCCATGACGAGCAGCAGAGCAATCGCACCCATCGGGACGAGCGGCAGCTCGCGTAGTTGGTGCCACAGACCGAGCGGATGCCCTTTGCCCGCCGCGAGGCGTGGAGCCCCGCTTCCTTTGCTCAATGCCATGTCCGCTCCGCCATTGTCATGAGCGGATCCTTGGATCGAGGAAACCGTACACGAGATCGATGCCTAGATTGACGAACACGTACAGCATCGACAGGAAGAACACGGCCGCTTGCAATTGCGGGAAGTCGCGCTTGCGCAACGCATCGATCACGAGGCTGCCGACGCCGGGATACGAGAACACCGTCTCGGCCACGATCGACCCTGTGAGAAACTGTGCGAGCACGACCAGCGCGGTGAATGTGATCACCGGTATCGTCGCGTTGCGGAAAGCATGTTTCCAGATGACGGTCCGCGCGGGAAGTCCCTTGGCGCGCGCGAGCTTGACGTATTCGCTGGCGAGGACTTCCAACATACTCGAACGCGTGAGTCTCATGATACCTGCGACTGCGAACCATCCCGTGGTGATCGCCGGGAGGATCACGTGCCAAATCGTGCCCCGCCCCCCTGCCGGCAGCCAACCCAGGTGCACAGCGAACACGAGGATGAAGATCAGACCAACCCAGAATGCCGGTACGGCCTGCCCGAGAACCGCAAATGCGCGCGCGAAGGTGTCGAGCCAAGAGCCTCTGTTCGCGGCCGCATAGACGCCGATCGGTAGCGCCAGAGATAGGGTGATGATGACGCCCGCCACGGCGATTTCAAGTGTCGCCGGCCAGCGTTCAAGGACCTGCATCATCGCCGGTTCGCCCGATACGATGGAAGTGCCAAGATCCCCCATCGAGAGCTGCTTCAGGAACACGAGGTACTGCTGCCATAATGGCAGGTCGAGACCGAACCGCCGCCGCATCTCGGCTTCGTATTCGGCGGTGGCGTTCTCGCCGGCCAGCAGCGCCACGGGATCGCCCGTCAGTCGCGCGAGGAAGAACACGATCGTCGCGACCATCCACAGCGTGACTGCGGCTTGCAGAAGTCGGCTGAGAGTAAACCGGAGCATGGGAAGGATTTATCTGGTTCCTGGATCGTGCGTCTAGTACCGCGGAATTCCGCGGCTTGATCGAGAGGGGCTACTGCGCAGGAACCGCCAGGTGATATCCGCCGATGTAGGCCTCGCCCGGTGGCAGTGGATAGCTTGCAATCCGTTTGGCGTTGTAGGCATAAAGAGCAGGTACGGACGCGATCGTAACAGCGTGGTAGCCCTCGTTGAGGATCTTCCCCATCTGTCTGTAGAGATCCACTCGCTTGGCCCGATCCGTCTCCCCACGTATCTTGCTGGCAAGCGCATCGACCGGCGGGAACTCGCCGACGGAATTGTAGCGCGAGGTGCTCAGCAGCCAGGTATCCATCCCGTTGATGGGATCGGGAAACGCGCGCGGATTGAACCCGTGCGCCCATGACACCCATGCCATCTTGCGCGAAGCGCCATAGTTGGGCGCGAACGTGGCCCAGTCGATCGGTCGGCGCTTGATTTTGAGCCCGAGGTTCTTCTCCCAGAAGCCCGCGACGACCTCGGCCACATCAGCCATCTCGGCGCGCCCGGGCCAAGGCATCAGCAGCATTTCGATCTCGCGCGGAAAACCGTTCGCATAGCCCGCTTCAGCCAGCAGCCGTTTTGCTTCCTTCGGATCATAGCCGACGGCTTTCAAACCCGGCGCAATGAATTCGCTT
>CANJPN010000129.1 GCA_947475855.1 Bradyrhizobiaceae bacterium | reverse complement strand
GCGCCGCTACATGAGCCTGGAAACGATGGCCGGCTTCTGCGATGATGCCACCGTCAGGCCGCCGGCAATCCCGGCCGCCTGACAATCCGAGCCGCGGCGCTCCGGATCATGCCTGTGGGCTTACACCACGTGTTGGGGCACTACCCCCGCCGCCCCGATTTGCCGGAGTGATTGCCAGCGAATCGACGATCAGCCAGGGCCTTCCTGTCTCGATCCGGTGCAGCATGCTCTGGAGTTGCCGAATTCCCGTCTGCATCACGACCTGCAGTCCAACCACGGTAATGCCGTCGCGTTTGACGGCGCTGAGCGTGCGTGTCGACTGTGGACGAACAGCTTCCTGCTCGGTGACGGCAGCCAGATGCGCCTGCAAATTGGCGAGCTGAATTGCCTCGACGTCACCGGCCAGATAGGCGGCGGACATTAGCAGGTCCTCGCCTCGGGTGGCCGTTGCGCGCGCAACTGGCGAGGCTCCCGCCAGTCCAGCGAGGTTTCCGGCGAGCTCACGTTTCGCCCGGATCGAGTCGTTGAGACCCGACAGGTGGTGCATCGCTGGCTCGATGGCGAGATTATAGATCGCCAAGAGTATGGCTAGCGTCATTCCCAATGCAGCAAACCGGCGCACGCCAGGAGAGATCTCCTTGTTCATGGCTCAACTCCTGACCGGCCGGGTACGGTTCCTGCGACAGTTCTCAACCGTGTACGCAACCGGAAACGCTCGCGATCCTCGTTGCTGTCCAGCCTCAGCGGCGCGGTGAATTGGGTTTCGTGGAAGTAGGGCGACGTTTCGAATACCGTCAGCAGTGGCGCTGCTGCACGTGCAAGGCCCGCGATCTCCACAATGTCGCCTTCGATGCGCAACTCCTCGACCCACGCATCGTCGGGCACCAGCCGTGTTACCTCCTCAAGCAACAGAACAGACGGCACACGCCCCTCGAACAGTCCGCGGACACGGTCGAGCTCGGCGATCGTGGTCGACGCTCTCTCCACTGCGCGGCGCCCCTCACGCGCGTCGATCTCCAACCGCTCTGCAAGCTGGGAGACGACGCCCAATGCGTTCTCGTGGCGAACCCAGTGAATGACGAGGCCCGCCAATGCCAAGGCTACGATGAGGAGCGGGAGTGCCGCGTCCATACGCCGTGCGGAAGGCGTCACCGCAGTCAGTTCGGCCGGCAGGAACCCGAGCGGCAGTGCCGACGTGGCATCCTCGTTCCAGCGTTCGACCGCGGGGGGCATCAGGCCCGCGGACATGACCTGATCCATCAGCGGGGCGAGCCTGCTTTGCTTGATGAGGTGGTGGCGCACGCAAACAAGATTGTCGCTTCGCCCGGGGCTCTCAACCTCGTAAGCGTGGAAAACCGCGCGCGCCCTCAGCGGCGTCGAACGCTCCAGGTCGAGCACCAGAAGCTTCGCGAAGTCTTTCCGAGCGCGGGCTGGCATCTCAACGACGCGGCAATGGCAGTCGCGGCTCAAGGCTCTGATCACGACCGGCAAGCGGCGTAGGCCATCCGGCAACAGACGCAATATGCCCGCGCTGTCTTCGACGCGCACGCGGTCGTCCCTTGTCAGCGTTTCTATAGGCTGGGCGCGAGTATCATCTTCGACGATGGCGCTGACGTGGGCGCCGTCTAGGGTCAGGACCAGCCGTCGTGGCTGATGAGGCAACCGACCGAATGCTGGGGAGAGCATCCCCCTCAGTTCCTCCTCCAACCAGCGGCAGACACCTACCAGTCTACTCGCCACCACGACCCGAACTCCTGCAGAAACGACGATGACGCCATTCGAACATCGACTGCTTCGAATGCAGCTATGAATGGGGTAGCGGACGCGGCCCCGTCTGTGATCTACTGGACGTTAGCCGCTCCTGAAATAGTTCAACGAATTCTGGCGCATGTTCAACAAGATATCAAGCCCATCATCAGATGCTGTCGCAACTGATGCGGCGCGCGGAGACGCGTTCACTGACGCGCTGGGTGCGAGGCTTGTCGAGCGAGGCCTGCTCGACCATCTCGCACTGCGGCGTGCGCAGCGGGCCCGGTCACAGTCGGTAGAACGCCTCGATGTCGTACTCGCGCGACTGGGTCTCGTGGCCGAGGACTCACTCGCAGATGTTCTCGGCGAGCAATTGGGCCTGCCGATTGCGACCGCAAGCGAGTTTCCGGCGGCTCCCATACTCGTTGAACGCATCGAACCCGACTTCCTGAGGTCGAAGCGTATCGTCCCGCTGCGGGAAGAGCACGACCGGCTCGTCGTGGCTGTGGCCGATCCCTTGGACACAGCATCGACGGATTCCCTCGCGTTCCACTTGGAAATGCCTGTCGAGGTCCGGCTTTCAACATCCGGAGATATCGACGAGGCACTGAAGCGCCTCTACGGAGCCCACGACGCAGCGGCGCTCGCGAGCGAGACCGCGCAGCGACGATCGGCTAGTCCCGAAGACGACGTGCGTCGATTGGAGGATCTCGCCAGCGAGGCTCCGGTAGTCCGGCTGGTACAGGACCTGATCGTCCGGGCGGTGGAGGCGCGCGCCTCTGACATCCATGTCGAGCAGCGGCCCGAAAGCCTTTGCGTGCGTTTCCGCGTCGACGGCATCCTGCATACGGTCGAGCGACTGACGCCTGATCTGGCGCCCGGCGTAATCTCCCGCATCAAAATCCTGTCGCGTCTCGACATTGCGGAGCGTCGTCAGCCTCAGGATGGCCGGACGCGCTCTGTCGTGCGCGGGCGGGAACTCGACATCCGCGTGTCGACTATACCCGCCATGAGTGGTGAAAGCTGCGTGTTGCGCCTGCTCTCCTCCCATGCAGTTCGCCTCGACTTCCCCGCGCTCGGGTTCGAGTCGCGCATGCTCGCAGGGTTGCAAAGTCTTCTGAACCAGCCTCACGGCATTGTGCTCGTCACCGGCCCGACAGGAAGCGGCAAGACGACCACTCTCTACACCGCCCTTGGCACGCTCGATGCGGAGAAGAACAAGATCCTGACGGTGGAGGATCCCGTCGAGTACCGGTTGCCCGGAATCAGCCAAATCCAAGTGCAGCCACGCGCATCGCTTACGTTTGCGACGGCCCTGCGCTCGATCCTGCGGCAGGACCCAGATGTCATCATGATCGGCGAAATCCGAGACCTGGAGACGGCCCAGATCGCGATCCAGGCGTCGTTGACGGGCCATCTCGTGCTCTCTACCGTTCATACCAACAGCGCGTCGGCGACTGTAACCCGTCTGCTCGACATGGGTGTCGAGAGTTATCTCCTCGCTTCGAGCGTCTCAGGCGTGCTCGCGCAACGTCTCGTCAGACGGTTGTGCCCGGAGTGCGCCACGCCGCACGACGCTCCCGCTTCCCTGATCGAGCGACTGATCGTGGAAGCTGGCTCGGCGATCACGAGTGAAGTGAGTAGCTCGCCACGGCTCATGTCGCGGGGTGGGTGCCCGCAGTGTCGCAATACGGGCTATAGTGGACGCATCGCAATCGGGGAGTTGCTGCCCCTCGACAAGAGTTTGCGTGAACTGGTCCACGCCCGCCGATCCGACCAGGAGATCGAGCGTGCGGCGATCGCTGCCGGAATGACGACGCTCTACCAGGCGGGCTTGGCAAAGGCCCTGGCCGGCGAGACAGCTCTCGAAGAGGTATTTCGGGTAACGCGGTTGAATTGATGCCGAGATTTGGGTTCAAGGCCTACAACGGCACCGGAGGGCTTCAACTCGGCGAGATCGACGCCGACAACGAGCGCGCCGCGCTCGATCTCCTGGCTGGCCGAGGTCTGTTCGCGCTTGAGATCGTGGCGCGTGAGGGGCCAGGACGGACGCAGAGCGTCTGGTGGCAGAGGCAGCTGTTCAGCTCGGGCGAGCTTCCTCTCGCATCCCAGGCGATGTTGGCGCGGGAGATCGCGACATTGGTGAAAGCCGGCATCACGATCGACGAGGCTCTCGGGATCATCGAGCTGCAACCGCGAATCGGCGGTGCGATGCGCCGCTTGGCAGCGGCCGTGCGGTCGGACGTTTCGTCCGGCTCCTCTTTGTCGCAAGCGCTCGCCTCCCGCGAGGGTGCTGTATCCGAGCAGTTCTGGATGCTCGTGCGCGCAGGGGAGACGAGCGGCACGCTGGCGCAGGTGATGGGCGAGATCGCGAGCTCCCTCGATGAGGCGGTGCGTATGCGCAAGCAGTTGCTCACGGCGATGTTGTATCCGTCAGTACTACTCGCTGCGTCCGCGATCACGGTCGCGGTGATTGCTACAGTCATGATTCCAGCGATACTGCCGCTGTTCCGCGATGCCGGAGTTGATCCCCCATATCTCGTCTCCGTGCTCGCGGGTCTACAGCAGGGTCTGGCCGACTATTGGCCCTCGTTGCTCGCCGGGCTCGCTGCGCTCTCCGCGTCGTGGATCTGGGGGCGACGCAATGAGCAGATCGCGCACGCCATCGACCGGGCCGCGCTGCGCATTCCGTTGGTGGGCGGGCTCATTCAGCGAGGCAGCACGGCCCGCTTCGCACGTACGCTCGGGATGCTGTTGTCAAACGGTGTTCCGCTGCTCGACGCGCTCCGCGTCACGGCCGGCGTGTTGCCAAATCGAGCATTTCGCGGCGCGATACTACGAGCGGAAGCAGACGTCAACCGCGGCGGCGCACTCGGCGCAACGCTTTCCAACGGCGAGCTGCTCCCTCCGTTGGCGATGCGCCTCATCGGATTGGGCGAGCAGAGCGGGCAGCTTGCAACCATGCTCGCCCGCGTCGCCGACATCTACGAGCACGACGTCCGCCAGCAGATCGAGCGCATCGTGACCGTAGCCGTGCCGGCCATCACTGTGGCGATCGGCGGTCTCGTCGGTTTTCTCATGCTCACCGTCATCAGTGCGATGCTGCATCTGAACGAGGCGGTTCTACGATGAGCAAGCAGGCGATAGACTGCGTCGAAGGCTCCTCGGGCTTCACGCTGATCGAGCTGCTCGTGGGGCTCGCAATTCTTTCGGCCGTGGTGTTGGTGGCACTTCCGGTGACGAGTTCCGCGCGCTCGAGCCAAGCGATCACGGCGGCCGCCTCTGAACTCGCGGCGACGGCCCGGATGACGCGGGCCGCAGCGGTTCGTTCTGGCGTCGAGCGCACGCTGGTCATCGCTACGGGCGAGTTCCGTTACTGGGCCGATGGCGTCACTGGACCGCGCGCGCTTCCTCCACGAATGAGCTGGAAGCTCGCCGTGCCATCGGGTGAGGCGGCCCCGGGAACGCTTCAGAAAATCAGGTTCCTTCCAGGTGGCAGTTCTAGCGGCGCGTCGATCATCCTGAACGACGGGAGGCGTTCCTCCACCATCACCATCGACTGGCTGACGGGAGGTGCCCATGTCCACCAGTAGGAGGCGCGCCGCGCGATACCGCCGCCAAGGCGGGTTCGTCATGCTTGAGGCACTGATCGCTATCGGGATCCTCGGGTTCACGCTGGTTCTCGTCAACGCCAACCTCGCCTCCGGCTGGCGTGCGCGTCAGCGGGGCGAGATGGAGGCGAATGCAGTGGCGATCGCGAGCGCGAAATTGATCGAGGCCGGTGTGACTTCTCCGCTGCGTGAGGGCTTAGCGACGGGATACGAAGACGGGTATGCGTGGCAGATCGAGGTCGCTCGCCACCTGGCGCCGCAGGAGACCACCACGCGTTCGCGCGTGCCAGCTTGGCGGCTCAATGTCGAGGTCACGTGGCAAGAAGTCGGCGGCGCACCCCGCCAGCGCACCGTCAACTTCTCCACCATCAAGCTCGGGAGTGGAGCTCCATGAGCCGGTGGCTGCTTGCGCTCCAACTGAGGCGGTTTGGGCAAGCCGGCTTCTCGCTGATAGAAATGGTAGTCGGGCTGGCGCTGCTCTCGTTTGCGGTCGCGCTCATGCCGGGCGGCATCCGCCTCGGCCTGCACGCGTGGTCGGCGCGAGGCGATATCGAGAGGAGCGCCGGCTTCGCGATGGTTCTCGATGCGTTGCAGGAACGGATCGAACAGGCGCTGCCCGTCGTCGAGCGCGGCGCGGACGGCAGCGTCCGCATCCAGTTCGAAGGTGACGCGACTATGATCGAATTCGTCGGCGCGGCCGAAACGGGCCCGCAAGGCGCGGGCGTCTATCGCACCCGGATCGCCCCGAACTCTCAGGACCAAGCACGACCTGCCGGCCTCGCCATGGAGATGCACGTCCATCTACCCCGCGCGAACCCGCCAGCCAATTCGATGCCGTTCGATAAGCGAGTGCTGGCCGGAGACGTGGCAACGTTTCGCTTCCGCTACTTCGGTGCTTCAGGCGCTCGTGCCATGCACGAGTGGCATGAGACGTGGCGCCGTGAAGACGCAATGCCGCTGCTGGTCGAAATCAACGCGGAAATGCCGACTGAGTCGAAGGTCTACAAGCGCAGGCTGGTCGTCGTACTACGCACCGCACCGCGCTCGTAAAGCGGCCTCACCAAGTGACGATGTCCTGATTCTCTCCTGAGCCGCCGGT
The DNA here is from genome assembly GCA_947475855.1 of Bradyrhizobiaceae bacterium. Taxonomy (GTDB): domain Bacteria; phylum Pseudomonadota; class Alphaproteobacteria; order Rhizobiales; family Hyphomicrobiaceae; genus CAMDPA01. The sequence continues at coordinate 6,553 of CANJPN010000129.1, read as the reverse complement.
GGCATTGTCGCGTCCCAACGTAAACACCTCGAATGCACTCTGGCGCCCTGGAGCAAGATATCCGTATTGCCGCCCCCAGGGGTCGATGAGGCCGTCCGCCTTCTTGAGGTAGGGACCGCGCCAACGCTGTGCTCCCGCCGGCTGCCGGACCAGCGCCGACAAGCCGGCTTGTTGGCTCGGATAGCCGCCGTTGTCGAGCGCATAAAGCTCCAGCGCCGTCGTGATCGCAGATAGCTGGATACGCGCTGTTTCCACGCGCGCGTGTCCCAGATAGCGCATGACCTGAGGGGCAGCAAATGTAGCGAGCATGGCGATAATGCCGAGTACGATCAGCACTTCGATCAGCGTGAATCCGGCTTGCCAGCCAGGAATTCCTTGCCGCTTCGTCGCCACCATTGACCTCCTTCAGTGCATTACGCGTTGCGCTCAATCCAGTCCCCCGACCGGCGCGCCATAGAGCCACACCAGCCAGATTGCCACTGCCAGAAATGGACCAAACGGCAACCGGTCGGTCAATGTCACCCGACCCTTCCTGATCGCAGCTAGTGCCACCGTCACGAGCGCCGCGCTGGTCGCAAAGAGGAGAACGGCAGGTAACGCCGATAGACCGAGCCATGCAACTGCGCCTGCGAGAAGTTTAGCATCGCCCAATCCCATGCCGGCGCGACCACGCCAGGCGAGGTAGGCCCATGAGATAAACGCCAGTCCGCCGAAAGCGATGATCGCCTCGGCAAGCTGCACCGCGGCCGGCTGCCAGCCGTCCATGCCATGCCAGGAAACACCAGCCGCAACGAGAGGCAGCGTCAGCACATCGGGTAGCTGGAATGTCAGCGCGTCGATCGTGCTTAGCGCTACGAGAATTGCTCCAAGGAAGAGCGTGGCGAACAGCACAACGACCGCCGGAGCGCCGGTCCCAGCTTGGGCAACCGTGGCAGAACGCATCGCGGGGACCGCAGCTAGCGCATAGATCAAAAACGTCACCGCCGCCAGCAACCCTGTTCGCGCGACCGTGCCGGTCCCTGGCTGCTCGTAGAGATGGAAGTCCATGATGCATAGCTCTCGCTTGGGAACTTCACTGTTCCTAACAGAACCACTGCGCGCATCAATGGACCACAGGTCGGAATAGTGAAACTGGGCGAGCGTCATCGCCATTCCAGGATAAGCACGAGGGATCGTCTCCCTGGCCAGACCTTGCTCGGCAAAAAATTCGACCTTGGTCAGATGTACGGCGTTTCTCAACGATCCATAGTGTTTGCCTCGTTCAAATTTCGACTCCGCGAGCCCATGTTGGCACCGATGATGCGCACGTACACAGATCTTCAGAGCCACTATTTGCGCGTCCTGTTGGCAGCAATCGCAATCGCATTGCTGCAATCGCTGGTCAGCCCCTCTTTGCTGGCACAGGGTGGAGTCGCTACCGGGCCCCACTTTCGGCTGGTCGACCAACACAACCGCATCATCGACGACCGGCAACTCGTGGGCAAGCCGACCGTGATCCACTTTGGTTTTACGCATTGTCCCGTGATTTGTCCGACGTCTCTATTTGAGCTCACAGAGTACATGCGCGAGCTGGGGCCGCTGGCCGACGAGATCCAGTTCGTATTCGTGACGGTCGATCCCGAACGCGACACGCCGGAATTGCTGCGCAGCTACCTGGAGAGCTTTGACACGCGACTGGTGGGGCTTTCCGGCTCGACGCGCGAGATCGAGGCGCTTGCGAACGGCCTAGGCGCGAGCTTCTCTCGCCAGACCTTGGAGAACGGCAGCTACACCTACGATCACACTGTGTTCGGCTACCTGATGGACGCGGACTGGCGAAAGCAGGGCGTACTTTTTATGGGCACCGGCGGAGGCCGAGAACGCGTGATCAATGCCCTGAAGCATTTGATTGCGAGAGGACCGGGCTGAGTGACGAGCACGGCTGGCGAGCGGATGAACACTTCTGGACTGTGACAGCGAGGCCAACATGTATCTGAGCAATAGAGTGTCGCGGGTCAGGCAGAAGGAAGCGCAGCAAGCGAGGAACAATCGTGCGGAGATCGTGCGCGCGCTATCGAGCGGTCAGATCAGCCGACGCGACCTCTACCGCTGGGGCATCTTCACGCTGGCTGGAACGCTGGCCCTGAAAAACGGCCTCAGTCCGTTCGCGCGCAGTGCTTTCGCACAGGTCCCCACCGGGACCCCTCGCAGCCCGCTCTACGGCGCTACGAAATTCTCCGAGCCGATGAGCCGCCTGGAAGCGCTCGACCCGATACCGCTCACGCGGACAGCCGCGGGCCACGCAGCATTTCCCGCAACGATGCTCGAACGCAATGCCAAGCGGCTCTCGTGGCATACCGATTTCAGTGCCAATCCCGGCAATGCCAATCTGCGCAATCCAGTGACGAAGCGGGGGCCGATCGAAGGGCGTCCGCCCGGCGAGGTTTTTGCCCACCAACGCTGGGACGAATACTTTCCCAAGGTGGGCTACGTACTGTCGATGGGCCAGTGCGAAAGCGACACATACTTCAACCACAAGATGCCCACGCAAGACTCAAACCGGGTGTGGACCTTTGGCTCCGGCCGCTTCGTCCGCGGGAAGCTGCCGCCCCCCCTCATCAAGGCGCGCTACGGCGAGCCGATCCTCGCGCGGATCTACAACAATTTGCCGGTCGAGCGGGCTGACAACGGCGGGTTCGGCCGCAACGAGCTGCAGACGCACTTCCACAACGCGCACAACGGCGCCGAGAGCGACGGTGCCGCCAACGTCCATCATTTTCCCGGCACGTTCTACGACTACCGCTGGAGCACCGCGCTCGCCCGCCGCGACAAGATTAACAAGCAAGCCACCGACAAGCGGGCTTCGGCGCCGAACGGTAGTGGCGGCCTCGTTAATGTTCCCGGCGACTTCCGCGAAATTCAGAGCTCGATGTGGTTCCACGACCACCGGTTCTTCTTCACCGCCGAGAACGTCTACAAAGGCATGCTCGGCGTGATCAACATGTACAGCGGCCCGGACCGCGGCAACGACCGGATCGCCGACGGCGTCAATCTCCGTTTGCCGAGTGGGAACCTTCTCGACTGGGGCAATCTCGACTTTGACGTCAATCTCGTCGTCTCCGACGCGGCTTGCGACCAGAACGGGCAGTACTTCTTCGACATCTTCAATACGGATGGCTTCATCGGCGACATTCCGCTGGTCAACTTCACTTACGCACCATTTATGGAAGTGCTTCCGCGCAAGTACCGGTTCCGCATCCTGAACGCCTGCATGTCCAGGTTCCTGAAGCTCGCCATCTATCGCGGCGGGACGGCGATGCCGCTGCAGGTGGTCGCCAACGACGGCAATCTGCTCGTCAATCCCGTGACGATGACGGAGCTCGATCAGCAAGGAACCGCCGAGCGCTTCGACATCGTCGTCGATTTCAGCCGTTGCACCGTCGGTGAGCGGCTTTACCTCACCAATCTGCTCCGCATGCGCGACGACGGGCGCGGCCCGAGGGAAGAGCTGTCGCGCGTCGATGCACTCAAGCGCTCGGCCGAAGACCCCGTGCTCGGACCGATCATGGAGTTCCGGGTCGTCGACTCCGTGGCGAGCGTGGATGTGCCCGGTGTCACCCACAGAGCGGGGTCGCTCGACCGCAGCATCGTACCAGTATCGCTGACCGAGCAGATTCCGATCGTCGCACCGGTACGCGAGCGTGTGGTCGAGTTCGGCCGCAGCGGCCCGGGCGATTCGCGTGGCGCCAATGGCCAGTGCGTGCCCGACTGCGCGGAGACAGCGACCTTCCCCTGGACGATCAAGGTCAACGGTCAGGCCGCGCATTCGATGAATGCAAACCGCATTTCGCTGCTGATCCCCAAGCCCGGCGAGATCGAGCACTGGACCTACGTCAATGCCGGCGGCGGCTGGGATCACCCGATCCACTTGCATTTCGAAGAAGGGGTGACCATCGATCGCGGCGGCGCGGCGATGGCCCCGACCGAACGGCTTGCGCGCAAGGACGTTTGGCGCCTGAGAGACGCAGGTAAAGTGAAATTCCAGGTTCAGTTCGGGGAGTTCGCTGGCGCCTACGTCAACCACTGCCACAACACGGTGCACGAGGACTTCGCGATGCTGCTGCGCATGCAAATACTCAACGGCATCGCCGGTACGCCGCACGCGACTGTTACCCCGACGCCGAACCCGACGCCCGACGGTGTCTTCTTCACGACGCCGGAAATCCTGCCCGAAGGTGATCCGCGCCAACAGCAGGCCGCATCTGTGACGCCTCCGTCTGGAACGCCATGAGGCCGCGGGCCGCATCGAGACGAAGCAGGAAGCATTTCCTGGCGGTCATCGCCGGGGGCGCGCGTCTTTGCCTGCTGCTCGCAGTCTCACTGCTGGCGGCGGCTCTCGTCTCGCAAAACGTCAAAGCACAGAAGGACGGCAGCGGCGGACGATGGGGCGAGGGCTATTTTCCCAACCTCGCAGTGGTCAACCAGCACGGGAAAACCCTCCGTTTCTACGACGATGTCATCAAGAACAAGATCGTCGTCGTCAGCTTCATCTACACGGGCTGCACGCAGATCTGTCCTTTGACGACGGCCCGCATGGCACAGATCGCCGACCGGCTCGAGGACGTGCTCGGCACCAAGATCCACTTCGTATCGATCAGCGTTGATCCGGAAAACGATTCGCCCGAAAAGCTCGCGGCATATGCGTCGGCCTTCTATTCCGGCAAAGGCTGGCAATTCCTTACCGGAACACTCGAGAACATCCGCGCCGTCAACGCCACGCTGGGCGAGCGGATGCGCCGGCTCGAAGATCATCGAAACGAGGTCGTTCTCGGTAACGACGCCATACGCGAGTGGGCGCGCAACTCCGTGTTCGGCGACCTCGATCGGCTGGCGTACGACATCCGCAGCATGGATCCCGAATGGCGAGCGCAGGTTCGTCCGCCGCTTGCCACCTCCGCGGAAGCGATGGACCAAGGCGCGGCACCCCTGGTTACTGGACAGAACCTGTTCATCAAGCTTTGCGCTGGCTGTCATGCCTTCGGGGCAGGCGACCGGGTCGGCCCTGATCTGTTCGATGTGCACAAGCGCCGGCCACATGAATGGTTGCAGCGGTTCATCATGAGCCCGGAGCGCATGCGAGCCCGAAAAGATCCGATCGCCACCACCCTCTCTCAGAGGTATCAGGCCGTTAGGATGCCCGATCTCGGGCTGTCCGCCAACGACGCGGAAGACCTGATTGCCTTTATCGAGTCGCGCTCGCTCACGGTCGAGAGGCACACGCGGCACCAGCAGCAGCTCATCGGTCGATAATTACTCCCATGTGGGGCTCACCAGTACCATGCGGCGGGAAAGATGCGGGTGCCGGCGTGATATCGCTTCCGGGTCTCCTCGTCGACGTGATGGCGCGGTTAGCTGTTATGCATCACAAGTTCCAACGACGAGGGGGCAGGTCCATCGATCTCTCATAGTACTGACAGCGCAGCAAGTTCGCGATGAGGCCGCCGTTGAGGCGTAGATGCATCGTTGCGATCGGGTTTTGTTGCGATCGAGTGTGGCACATGCAGCATGTCGGCGTCGCCTCGACTGAAGTGGCAATTTGATTCGAACGAACAGCCCGCCAGAGTAACCCACCGGGGTTCATTCAATAAGGGCTGGAGTTTCGAAAGGAAACGGATGCGGTTGGCGATCACGGCCGGAATAACATTTTTTGCGCTCGAAATCGTAGTGATCGCGTGGCTGTTCCACTGGCTCCTCGTCGGGACCGTCAGCTTGGCTGTCGTGACCATTCCGATCGCTTTGGCATTGGCGGTGACCCTCTTCGTATGGGCTTTGATTGCGGCTGCGAAGCGTGCCGACGATGAAATGGAACAATTCAAGGCAGCCTGCGACGGCCAAAACTTGAACGAGTACGAAGTACCGAATGCTTCGAGGCGCTGGTGGAAGGTAAGCAACCGGTGAGGGAGCAATTGTAGCAGGGGGAGCGCCGACTAGTTTCGCCTGATCACTACCGACGAGGAGACAGCACTATGTCTGGAGATGCGACTACGACTTCCTACGACGTCGTTGCGACACACGCCGGAGCTAGTGGCCTGAATCTTCAAAAGGGGTAAGATTGATCCTCTTCAGCTTCACACGGGCGTCAGTTGAAGTGAAGTGCCAGTTGGCCTTGACGTTGTGTAAGCTGGGCAAACGCCATCGCACGGTATTGCTCTGCGCACGTCAGCGTCCTGACCCGGCGGTTACCGTCGTAATCGATGACGAGCCGGCTGAAGGTACTCCACGGCACGAAGTCCATCAGCTGAGCGAACAGCGTCTTGCCCGCGTTCATCCGCCCCTCCCCGGATCGACCGTAAGCGGTGGTCGGCCCCCACATTTCGGCCAGGCTCGTGCTGTGGCGTAGTGCCAGCCCATGAGCGATCGTTTTGACCATACGCTTGAGCATACACTTGAAAGCAAGGCCGACGAGCCTGGCGATACGGGGCTCGTGCGCCGTTTCGAGATGATCACTGGCACCGTTCGGCGCCGACAGTGGTCGGAGGACGAGAAGGCCCGCATCATCATCGAGAGTTTGAAG
>CANJPN010000128.1 GCA_947475855.1 Bradyrhizobiaceae bacterium | reverse complement strand
GGCGCGGCGCTCCGGATTTCGGCGTAGAGCGCGTCGGGGGCGAAGGGGCTCGCTGCGGCCGTGCAGGCGACGTGCTGGGCCAGCGCATCGAGTGCGCCGGTGCGGGACATCGCGGCGTCCTGGGCGCCTGCCCCTGCGGCTTCGAGTGCGGCGCGACATTCGAGCACTTCGAAGCGGTTCGACGGCACGAGCAAGGCTTGGCTCGATTCGTCGAGGCGGTGATTGGCGCGGCCGATGCGCTGGGTCAATCGGCTTGCGCCCTTGGGAGCGCCGACGTTGACGACGAGATCGACATCGCCCCAGTCGATACCGAGATCGAGCGTTGAAGTACAAACCACGGCCTTGAGCCGGCCTTCGGCCATCGCGCTTTCGACTTTGCGGCGCTGGTTGGCGTCGAGCGATCCGTGGTGGAGGCCGATGGGTAAGTTGTCGTCATTGACGCGCCACAGCTCCTGGAACATCAACTCGGCCTGGCTGCGCGTGTTGACGAACACGAGACTGAGCCGATGGGCCTTGAGTGCCGCGTAGATCTCGCGGACAGCGTAGCGCGTGGTGTGGCCGGCCCAGGGTATCTGGTCTTCTGTTTCCATGATGCGGATGTCCGGCGGCGCACCCGCGGATGCTACGACGAGATCAGACATCTCGATCATGATTTCCGGATTGGTCTGGGCCACCAGGAAAGCGCGCAGCTCGGAGGGGCGGGCTACGGTGGCAGACAAGCCGGTTGCCACGAGGTCAGGCGCCAAGGTGCGAAGACGTGCGAGACCCAGGGAGAGGAGATCTCCGCGTTTTGAGGCAGCCAATGCGTGCAACTCGTCGAGGATCACGAAACGCAGGTCGGCGAAGAGATAGGCGCTGTCGGCATGCGTCAGGAGCAGGGCGAGGCTTTCTGGCGTGGTGAGAAGCATGTCGGGCGGCTTGATGCGCTGTCGCTGTCGCTTCGCCGGGCTCGTGTCGCCCGTTCGGGTTTCAATACGGATGGGAAGTGCCATCTCGGCGACGGGCCGTTCGAGATTGCGGGCGATATCGACGGCGAGGGCCTTCAAAGGCGAGATATAGAGGGTGTGAAGGCCTGCGCCATTGCGCTTGCGTGGGTGAGCCGCGAGATCGACGAGGCTTGGTAGGAACCCGGCGAGGGTCTTGCCGGCGCCAGTGGGGGCGATAAGCAGCGTCGAGCGCTGAGAGCTCGCCTGTTCCAGAAGGGCCAACTGATGCGGGCGGGGGCTCCAGCCGCGCGAGGAAAACCAGTTTGCGAACATAGCCGGAAGTGCACCGGCTGGCGGCTTTCTCTCTGGTCGGGCTGCGGTGGTCGGCTGGCGGCGTCGCATGGAAATGCGTTTTGTTTCTCGTCGGGGGCTGGCGTGCTATGGCGTTCGGTCTCAGCAGTCGATGCGCGTGCCGGGGAAGCGGAGCCGAAGCATAATGGATCTGGAACGGTTTTTGGGTGGTAATCCGCTCGGCATCGTCATTCGCCTCGTGCTGATCTCGATCGTCGTTGGCATCGCCATGTCGGCGTTGGGGTGACGCCGGGCGAACTGTTCAGGCGGATCGATTTCCTGCTGCAGCGGCTTTATGACATGGGCTTCCGCTGGGTGGAGGCGTTGCTCGGCTATTTCCTGATCGGGGCAGTCATCGTGGTGCCGATCTGGCTGATCGCCCGGCTGCTCGGCGGTGGGGCCAAGAAGTAGCTATCTGGGTGCTGTCCTGGTGATGCGGGGCGACTTATTGCGCGGCTTGCTGACGGGGGTGGCCACAGCTATAAGCCGCGCATCGAATTCTTAGCGAACAAACGAGACAGACAAATGGCCATCGAGCGCACATTCTCCATCATCAAGCCGGACGCTACCGCCCGCAACCTCACCGGCGCCATCAATGCCGTGATCGAGAAGGCCGGACTTCGCATCGTCGCCCAGAAGCGCGTGCGCTGGACCCGCGCTCAGGCCGAGAAGTTCTACGAGGAGCACAAGGCCCGCCCGTTCTACGGCGAATTGACCGATTTCATGACCTCGGGTCCGATCGTTCTTCAGGTTCTCGAAGGCGAAAACGCCATCGCGAAGTACCGTGAAGTCATGGGCGCAACCGATCCGGCGAAGGCTGCCGAGGGCACCATTCGTAAGCTGTTCGCCAAGAGCGTCGGCGAGAACTCCTCGCACGGTTCCGACAGCCCGGCAGCAGCTGACCGTGAGATTTCGCTGAACTTCCGCCTCGATGAGATCGTCGGCTGACGCGGACGCTTAATACAGTAGCTGAAAATAACGCACCGCCGCGTAGAGAGCTACGCGGCGGTGTCTCTATGTCTGCAGTTCGAAGTCGCCAGTATTACTGAGTGGCGCGGTCTGACTGCTCAGCGAAGAACTTCGCTCCGTCGAACTTGGCAGGGCGGTCTGCGGCGTTGGCGCCGATGGCGCTGACGAGGACCGAAGCGATCAAGGTAGCTGTGAGGATAACGGTTTTCATGCTCATCTCCATTTGTTGACGCTTATCTGGTTTTCCAGCTTTTCTCGAACTGGCAGGTCGTGCCCAACGGGTGTGAAGGTCGGCCGCGATTGGCGTGTTCGATGGCCTGAATATGCCGCCGCTCGGCCCTCAACTGCAAAGCAACAGGGCGTCATCTGGAGTTCACTTGGGATCGCGAAGGCGTGATGGAACGCGCCCTCATTTGGACGCTTCGAGGGCTTCGGGGTGGCTGCTTCGACTGCCCGGTTGGGATGCGCCAATTTGTTCGGCCCTTTCTACGGGGGTAGCGGATTCCGCATTCGTTTTCTCACCGAGCGGGATTTCCGTGATGTAGCATCCTTAACGGGCCCCTGCGGTGGGATGCGTCATCCATTGTCATCGCCTGCCCGTTGAAACCGATACTCGACCCTGCTTAAGGTAGGTGCCGACGACATTGCGGCAGCAAGCTGAGGGGACGAAGGTGTCCAGCATCAAGATCAAAGCGAAGTTCTACGACGCTTCCGGCACGGCCGAGCGCGAGGTGACGATCAGCCAAGCCGTTATTGCAGGTTGGACCGGACGTGATCCCGCGGCGGTGCAGAAGCATATCAAGGAACTCGAAGAGCTCGGCGTGAAGCCACCAGCCACGACACCGATCTTCTATCGCGTGTCGGCGTCGCGCATTACGACGGCAGAGACGATCGAAGCCACAGGGACGGCATCGAGCGGCGAGGTCGAGTACGTGGTCCTGCAGACCGGCGGCAAGATGTGGGTCGGCGTCGGCTCCGATCACACGGATCGGGAGGTCGAGACCTATGGCGTGACGGTGTCGAAGCAAATGTGCGACAAGCCGATCGCGATGTCGTTCTGGGCCTACGACGCGTGCGCGCCGCATTGGGACAAGCTGATGCTGCGGTCTTACATTCCAGAGAAGGGCGGGCGCGTGCTCTATCAGGAAGGCGCAGTCGTGGGGATGCTTTCACCTGGGGATCTGATCTCGCGCTACACGAACGGCGGTAAGGCGCTGGCGGACGGAACCCTGATGTTCTGCGGCACGTTTGCGGCCAAAGGGGGCATCCGTCCGGCTGATCGTTTCGACTATGAGATCGAGGATCCCGTGCTCGGCCGCAAGATCACGAGCGGGTATGCGATCACGACGCTGCCGGTGTTGGGTTAGTGCATGGGTCGGGGCAGGCCACAGATGGGCCGTGACCCCATAACTTTGCGGTCGTGTCTGGTCACGTTGGGTTTGCGGCGCGATTGGCGGCGTTGACCCAACCTATAAAGAAGTAACCATGTCCTCATCCAAACTCGTTCTGGTGGCCGGCGGGGGTCCAGTCGGACTTCTCTGTGCTCTGCAGCTTGGCCGGGCTGGAATCCCAGTGCGTGTGTTCGACGCCAATCCTTGCCTGCAGGATGATCCGCGGGCGGCGACGACGCATCCGGGCACGCTCGATGTTCTGGCGGACGTCCCGGGGCTCGTCGAGGATATGGCCCGGGTAGGTCTCGTTACGCCGATCTTCCAGTTCTGGGACCGGCCGACGAATACCAAGATCGCAGAGTTCGATCATGCGGTTTTGATGAACGATACGAAGCACCCGTTCGTGATCCAGTGCGAGCAGTTCAAGACAGCGAAGCTGCTGCTCTCGCGGGTGGAGAAACTCGCCAACATCGAGGTGATGTTCAACCATACGGTGACCGAGGTCGAGCAGCGCGCCGATAGCGTCTCGGTAAAAGTCGAAACGCCGCAAGGTGTCGAGACGCATACCGGCGCGTGGCTCATTGGTGCGGACGGCGGGCGCAGCACCGTGCGCAAGCAGGCGGGCATTCCGTTCGAGGGGTTCACCTACGAAGAGCGATTCCTCGTGCTGACGACGCCGTTCGATTTTGCGGCCAACCGCGGCTATTGCGAGCGGTCCTATTTCGCGGACCCGGATGAGTGGTGCAACTGCTTCAAGGTATCGGCGGATGGTCCCCCGGGTTTGTGGCGGACGGTTTTCCCGGCAGATTCCAACGAGGACCCGGAGAAGACCCTGAGCGACGCAGACGTGCACGCTCGTATGCAGAAGTTCTTTCCGCTGCCGCACCAGCACGACATCGTGCATCGTAATCTCTACACGATCCATCAACGGGTGGCGGGGACGTTCCGGAAGGGGCGCGTCCTGCTGGCGGGCGACAGCGCGCATGTGAACAACTCGATCGGTGGCATGGGCCTCAACGGCGGTCTACAAGATGCGGCCAACCTTTCTGGCAAGCTCGCTGATGTGATCCTCAACGGCGCTTCTGACACGCGGCTGGATCTCTACGACAAGCAGCGGCGAACCGTGACCAACGAGTTCGTGCAGTCGCAGACGATCGCCAACAAGAAGCGGCTCGAGGCGCGTGATCCCGAGACGCGGGCAAAGAATTTCGCCGAGCTGAGAGAGAGCGCTGCGGATCCTAAGAAGGCGCGTGATTTCCTGTTGAAGACGGCGATGGTCGCCATGCAGCAACGCGCGGCTTCGATCACCCTGGAGAGCAACTGATGGCCGCACCGATGAAACCGACGGCCAAGCCGTTCCTTGTCTTGGCGGATGCATTCCGGGCGGGCCATGACAGCCCATCAGCGCTGCTCGGCCGCTGCTTAGAAGCGATCGACGCGCGTGAAATGGAACTTCAAGTTTTCACCGCGATCAATCGCGAGGGGGCGAAGGCTGCCGCCGAGGCATCGTCGAAGCGCTGGCGGGAGGGCAAGCCGTTGTCGCCCGTAGACGGCATGCCGATCGGCGTGAAAGACGTCATCGAAACCAGGGATATGCCGACGCAAATGGGCTCTGCGCTATTCGCAGGTCACAGCACGGGCTTCGACAGCGCGTCGGTGCGTGCGCTGCGTGAAGCCGGCGCTGTCATCGTCGGCAAGACCGTGACGACGGAGTTCGCGGCGACGGAACCCGGTCCGACGTGCAATCCCTGGGATATCAAGCGCACGCCCGGCGGATCTTCGTCGGGATCGGCGGCAGGTGTCGCAGCTGGTTATTTTTGCGCAGCGCTCGGCACGCAGGTGGTCGGCTCGATCCTGCGGCCCGCGAGCTATTGCGGCGTGTTCGGCATGAAGCCGTCGATCGGCGCGATCAACCGCGGCGGCAGCATGGACCACATGAGCCAGAGCGCGCAGGGCGTGCTGTCAGCGACGATGGCCGACGGCTGGGCGGTACTGCGAGCGATCGCGGATCGCGCCGGCGGCGATCCCGGCTATCCCGGTCTTGTTGGTCCGGCATCGGCGCCGGCGGTGTCGAAGCCGCGTGCGCTTGGGCTGCTGGAGACGACGGGGTGGGCGGAGACCGGAGATGGGGTCAAGGCTCAACTTGGGGGCGCGGCCGATCGTTTGCGGGAAGCGGGTGTGAAGGTTCTGACGCGACGCGACAGCGTCGAGATCGAGGCTGCGGAAGTCGCGCTTCAACGGGCGATGCTTCTCACGCGCAAGATCAACGCGTGGGAGTCGCGCTGGCCGCTCAACACCTTCAGCGACCGCGATGCGTCCAAGCTCAGCCAGACGATGCGAGACCGCCTCAAGGAAGCCGAGGCACTGACGCTGGAAGAGTATCGCGCGAACATCGCGGAGCGGGACAAGGTGCGCGAGATATATGCGCGGCTCGCTTCGGTCGTGGATGGTTCGATCACGCTGTCGGCACCCGCTGAAGCACCGGTCGGGATAAAGTCGACCGGTAATCCCATTTACGTGGTGCCGGGAACGCTGCTCGGTGTGCCGGTCGCGTCACTTCCGGTCCTGTCGAGCAACGGGTTGCCGCTTGGGCTGCAGGTGATCGGGTATCGTGACAAGGATGCCGAGTTGATGGCGACGGCAGCCGCGATCGAGGCTATCTTGGGGACCGGAATGGCGGTGCGAGCGTAAATGGAAGTTTGCACGGTGCGGTATGGGCTTCGCCCTGCCGCACCCTACGAATAAGCGAATGCGGGGTGCGGTAACACGACGTGCGTACCGCACCATGAGTGGATGAATTATCGTGAAAACGGTGCGGTACGCTACGCTACCGCACCCTACGAAGACGTAGAGGAGGTCGAATGCCAGTCAACAAAGCTCATGACGAGTTCTATACGCTTGATCTGACGAAGGGGTGGGAGACGCCGGCCGGCTATCCCGAGGGCATCCAGCAAAAGATCATCGCGGGTGGTCTCGACGAGAAGAACAAGCGGGGCACGCGCACGCGGCTTCTGCGCTTCGCACCGGGCGTCTACACGACCGAGCCGTTCGTGCACGAATACTGGGAAGAAGTATTTTTGGTGCAGGGCGATCTTACGGTCGGCAACGACAAGGCCGGCAAGGGTGGCACGGGCTATCCCCCGTTCACGTATGCGTGCCGTCCGCCGGGAGCTTGGCACGGTCCTTTCCGTTCAGAGAAGGGCTGCATCCTGCTGGAGATGCACTACTTCGATCCAGTTTGATAAGGTGTGGGCCGGTCCGGTGAGGATCGGCCCAATTCATGTTTGAGGGAACGCTGCAATGAAAGCCGTCTGGTACGAGCGGAAAGGTGCGCCGCACGAGGTTCTCGGGGTGGGTGAGATGCCCGATCCGCACCCCGGTGCGGGCCAGGTGCGTGTAAAGGTCGTCGTATCCGGGCTCAACCCTTCAGACACCAAAGGGCGCGGCGGTTGGCGCGGCCGCACGGCGATGGATTATGCACGGGTGATCCCCGGACAAGACGGCGCCGGCGTGATCGACGAGGTCGGTCCTGGCGTCGATGCGAAGCGCGTCGGCGAGCGCGTGTGGATCTACGAAGCGCAGCAGCATGGCAGCGCTTTCGGCACGTCGGCCGAGTTCGCCATCGTTCCGGCGGAGCGTGCCGTGGTGCTTCCGCCCGGCATCGATTTCGATACCGGGGCCGCGCTTGGTGTACCTGCTCTGACGGCTCACAACGCGTTGTTCAAGGACGGGGGCATCCAGGGCAAGACGGTGCTCGTCTGGGGAGCGGCCGGCGCGGTCGGCCAAGCTGCCGTCATGTTCGCGCGGTGGGCCGGCGCACGTGTGATTGCCGTCGTATCGACGCCGCTCGCAGCTGAGGTCGCGAAGACTTCCGGCGCCGATGTGGTGATCGATCGCAAATGCGAGGACGTGGTAGCGCGCGTCAAGGAGGTAAGCGGTGGGGCAGGTGTCGATCGCGTGATCGACGTGTGGTTCGGCGCCAACGTCGAGGCCGATCTGGCCGTCCTGAAACTCAACGGCGCAGTGGCCAGCTACTCTGTCGGCGGGCCCGAGGAGTTCATGCAGTTTCCCTTCTCGCGCTACATGTCGAAGGGCATCACGCTGCATACGATTTATGTGTACGGCATGTCGCGCGAGGCGCATTGGGCGGCGGTGCGTGACACCACGGCGGCTTTGCGGGCTGGCGTATATCGCCCGCGTATCGGCGCGCGGTTCCCGCTCGCGCGTGCCGCCGACGCGCATGCGGCGCAGGATGACGGCAGTGTTACCGGCAAGATCGTGATCGATATCGGCAAGGCGTGAGCCTCGCCTCGGATTGGAAACGTCAACGCCATCGGGAGGAATGACATGCGCTCATCGTGTGCAGGAAGACTTGCAGTTTTCTCGGTTGCCGTGATGGCGGCCGGTTTCATCTCGTTGGCTTCGCCGGCTGGTGCGCAGGATTCGCGCTCGCAGTCCGTGGTTGCCGAGGTGATCATGGAGGTCGAGGTTCGCAAGGGCGTCGAATACGTGAAGCACGACGGCGTGTCACTGACCGGCGATCTCTACGTGCCTAAAGCTGCGGGGAAGTATCCTGTGGTCGTCGCGGTACATGGCGGCGGTTGGCAAGGCGGAAACAGCGGAAACTATACGTCGTGGGGGAATTGGCTGGCGGCGCGTGGCTACGCGGTGTTCGCGATCAACTACCGCCTGTCGAAGCCGGGGCAGCCGACCTATCCGCAGGCGGTGCACGATCTGCGCGCGGCGATACAGTTCGTGAAGGCGAAGGCGAGCGATCTCAAGGTCGATCCGGAGCGCGTCGCGCTGATCGGTGACAGCGCGGGTGGGCATCTCGTATCACTGGTGGCACTTGCAGGGGATACGCCGACGTTCGCGGGCGCCTACAAGGATGATCCGCACGCCAGCGTCAGCACGAAGGTGAAGGCAGTGGTGCCGGGCTACGGCGTGTTCGACATGGTGCAGCAGTTCAATCACGATGTGCTGCATCGGCCGCAGGATTCGATCGTCGGCAAGTTCCTGGGTAAGACGCCATGGGAGGACCGAAAGCTCTATTTCGACGCGTCGCCGATGTCATACGCGCAGAACTCGAACCGAGGGCCGTCGTTCCTGATCACGTACGGAACAGAGGATGACATCGTCGATCGCATCCAGTCGGACAACTTCCTCATTGCGCTGAAGCAGGCAGGATTTTTCGCACGGACGGTGGTGATGCAGGGGATCGGGCATTTCTGGTTCGCAGGCGATCCGGTGGAAGATCCGCGCGGTACCACGGCACAACTTGCGCCGCGCATGTTGCGATTCTTCAAGGACCGGCTGTAGCAATCGGAGGCATCATGGGAAAGTCATCAGCGGCCGTGGTCGCGGGATTGCTGGCAGGCGGCGTAGCGGCGATCGTGCTGTCCGCAGCGGCAGGTGCGCAGTCCTATCCTTCACGTACCGTGCGACTGGTCGTGCCTTATGCGGCGGGTGGCGGAACGGATTCGTTGGCGAGGTTTCTCGCGCGTGGAATGGAGGCGCGGCTCGGCCAACCGGTGATTGTCGAAAACAAGCCGGGCTCCGGCACGACGACCGGCGGGCTGTTCGTGGCGAAGTCGGCACCGGACGGCTACACCTTGTTGATGGCGACATCCTCGACGGTCGCCATCGGGCCGAGTATCTACAAGAACCTTGCTTATGATCCGACCGTCGACTTCACGCCGATCACGATGATCGCGCAGGTGCCGTTCGTGCTGGCGACGACGCCGTCACTGCCCGTTTCGAGTGTGGCCGATTTCATCAAACTTGCGAAGGAGACGAGCGGCGCGTTGAGCTACGGTTCGGGTGGTGCGGGTTCGCCGCATCACGTGTTCATGGAACTGTTCAAGTCGATGACGGGCACGGATCTGAAGCACGTGCCGTATCGCGGTGGCGGACCGGCGCAACAGGATGTCGTTGCGGGGCACGTGCCGGCGATGTTCGCGGATATCGGACCGGCTGCAGAGCTGATGCGCTCGGGGAAGTTGCGACTTCTAGCGGTCACGACTTCGAAGCGCTCGGAGATCGTGCCTGAGGTTCCCACGCTCGATGAAGCCGGTGTGAAGGGCTACGAGGCCAACTCGTGGCAATGCGTTGTGGGGCCTGCAAAGCTGCCGGAAGACGTTGTCAGGCGTCTCAACACCGTGCTTGCCGAAGTCGTGGCCGAGCCGGCATCGAGGGCGCATTTCCAGCGCATCGGGATGCAGGCCGGCACGAGCACGCCGGCGGAGAACGGCGCCTACATCAAGTCGGAGGTTGTGCGCTGGGCGAAGGTGATCAAAGCGATGGGCGTGACGAGCGAGTGACTGGGGGAGGTGGTGTTGGCTGCAACTGAACCGGGCACGGCGGGTTTGCCGAGCATTCGTCTCAGGCATTGCGAGCGGGATGGCCGCGAGCCCGGTGCGATGCTGTTCAACGTGCGAGCTGGCGGCGTACCTGGCACGTCGCAAGGCGTTGCCGGGTGGCTCGTGGCACTGGACCGTGCTGGGCGTTGCGCGACCATCTACAAGGCGGAGCAGGCCGTGCAGGGCGTGCGGTTGCTGGCCAACGGCAATCTCCTGGTCAGCATCATGGACGGCCTCATTCTGGAATTGACGTTTGCCGGTGCGGTTGCAAGGCGATGGTATGCGACCGGAAGGTTCAAGGATCGCGCACCGCCCGAGGGTGGCATTCCCGTTGACGCGCAGACGTTCCACCACGGCGTCAATCTGACGGCCGATGGCAATATGCTTCTGTTGAGCATGGAGGTCCGGGAGCTGGATCGTTGGCCCAGCAGTACGACGGATGATGCAGCACCACGAGAGCGTGCTCGCGTCGTGGGCGACATCATCATGGAGGTGCGGCCGGACGGGACCAAGGTTCGCGAGTTCCGCTTGCTCGATATCCTCGATCCCTATCGCATCACCTATGGAAGCCGCTCGCACTACTGGTGGCGTCGCGGGTTCCCGGACACGTGCGACTGGTGTCATGCCAACGGCACGTTCCACGATACGCGCGACGACTCGATCCTGGTTTCGCTCAGGACGCAGGACTGCATGATCAAGCTCGACCGCCGCAGTGGCGAGTTGAAGTGGATACTGGGCTCTCATCACGGTTGGCGCGATGGTTGGTCCTCAAAGTTGCTGACATCCGCCGAGCCCATTCTTTGGAATTTCCATCAGCACGATCCATCGATCACGCCTTCGGGAACCGTGATGTGCTTCGACAACGGCAATCATCGCGCGGTGCCGTTCGCGCCGCCGATACCGCATTCCGACAATTACAGCCGCGCCGTGGAGTTTGCGGTGGATGAACAGCGCGGCACCGTGCGGCAGGTGTGGACCTACGGTGATGGTGCAGGCGAGCGCCTGTTCGCGGGGTTCCAGGGCGGGGCATTGCGGCTGCCAACGACGGGAAACACGTTCATCACATATGGCGGAATTTGCAGCATCGACGGTCAGCCGGTCGATGAGCCCGATGGTGCGGAGACGCGTGCCAGACTTGTCGAGGTCACCGACGACAAGCGGATCGTTCTCGATGTCGAGATCGGCGGACGAGAAGGCGATTCAAGGCAGTTGTCCGTGTTCCGATCGACGCACATTCCGTTCGTGCCCGATCTCGACTGGCGATGACCCGGGCTATTTTTGAGCGACGACCTCGTTGGCGCGTTTGATGATGGCTGGTGGCGTCGCGATCACGCTCTTGACGTGGGCGAATAGGCCTTCGCCATCGAGGGGGACGACATCGGCGCCCAGCTTATCTGCCTCGGCCAGGAATGCTGGGTCGGCCACCATCACGTGAAAGGCTTTGCGCAGGATGCCGATGACTTCGGCGGGCAGTCCGGGTGGTGCCGCGTAGGATCGGCCTAGGGTCGCCAGCGAAACGAGGAAGCGCAAGACGTCTTTTGCTTCAGTGTCGTCGGCAGCCTCGACGACGGAGGGGACATTTTGCAGGGCGTGATGCCGGAAATCAGCATACTGCACCATGACCGACACGGTGCCGTCGTCGAGTTGAGGTTTCAGCATCGAGTTGAATAGCGTGGCAGGGGCTATCGCTGCCTGCACTTCGCCGCGCTCCATGGCGATGCGCACGTCGTTCCCGCTGGGATAGCCCATCACGAGCTTCCACTTGGTTCCAATCAGGGCGTTTTGTGCCAGCGGCAGATCGACGTGGGTTCCGCCCGAACCCACGGCACCCGTGACGACTTCATGTCGTTTCAGTTCGGCGAGCGTTTTGGCCTTGGCTGTGTGCCAGACCATGTGGACGGGAACATTGGTCGTGACGCGGCCGATGTAGTTGTAACGGGTGGCGTCGTAGCGAATGCCCGGGCGTCCGCGGGCCTGGTCGGTGACGAGATCCTGGTTCATCACGGCGATCACGGTGCCGTCTTTTGGTGCGACCTCATAGAGATAATTCATCGCCACGAGGCCCGCGGCGCCTGGCATGTAGGAGATCACGACGGTGGGGCGACCGGGTATCGCGCGACCGAGATGGCTTGCGGCGAGCTGGCCATAGAGGCCATAGCCGCTGGCACCGGAGCCGGCGGGGACCAGCACGCGGATCTGCTTGCCGGAGAAGTGCTCCTGAGTGTTAGCCGTGGCGGCGAATGAGCAAGCGGCGGCCAAAAACGCGGAGGTTGCAATGGCGCGGCTCGTCTTCAGCACAGACAGGCCGGTCTCGACGTGGGCCATCGCTTCCTCACACGATACTTCGCAAATAAGCCTGCTTCGGTGCGGCTTTGAGGGTACGTTAAGCTCAGCTCCAGACGCTTACAAGTGCGGCCCCTTGGGGCGGGATGTTGGTCGGGGTGCTGGCAGTTCTGCGCATTCGTGAGTAGTCTTGGCGTATCAAACGGGAGGCGAGCATGGCCAAGAGCACAAGGATCGGCATCATCGTGCCGCACTCGGACAACCGTGTGCCGCCGGAAGGCCCGGTGATGTATCCGGACGTGGAATGGGTTTCGAAGGGCACCGGCGTGCAGTCGCTGACGCCCGAGGGATACGACCCCGCGATGAAGGCGATCCTGCCTGCGGCGGAGGAACTGGCGAAGCAGGACGTCGCGGCCGTGATGGTGATGGGGACCTCGCTCACGTTCTACAAGGGTGCGGCAGTGCACCGGAGGCTGATGGATGACATGGCTCGCGTCACGGGGCTGCCGGTCGGCACGATGAGCCAAGCCGTCATCGACGGCTTGCGTGAGGTCGGGGCGAAGAAGATCGCGGTCGCGACCGCCTACAACGACGAGGTCAACGGGCGGTTGCGTGATTTTCTCAGAGACGAGGGTTTCGACGTGCGCTCCCTCAAGGGGTTCGGCATTTCGGAGTTCGGTGGTCCAGCGGGCCGTAAGACCGAGCAGGAGATCATCGAGCTTGGACGCGAGGTGATCGG
>CANJPN010000127.1 GCA_947475855.1 Bradyrhizobiaceae bacterium | reverse complement strand
TTGAACACTTCGCCGGCGGGATCACCGCCCGACGCCGAGATGTAGCGCAGTCCCGCGATCTGGTTGGCGGTGAGATTGGCGAACCCATTGGCGAGCACGATCGCTGCTTCGAGCGCGAGTTGCGGCGCGAAACCGTCCTTCGCGTCCTTGCGCATTTTGCTCAGACTCGCACCGGCCTTGTAGTCCGTGATGAACACCCGCCCGTTCGCGACGTCGATGCGATCAGCCCGCGTATTGAGCGTGAATGGCCCCGCCGGACCTTCGAGGACCATCGCGCCCGACGCCTCCACCAGCGACGACGTTACTCCCTTGCGCAACTCCGGCTCTTGGCCAGCGAACCACTGTGCGAACCGCTCGAGCCGCATCAACCAGAACGCAGCGACGCGCGGATTACCCGTCAGCGTCTCCAGTTCGACGCGCGCGAGCTTCATGACTTCGGCCGCGATATCTGCCGGAAGTCGATCGGGGAACGCTTTGGCGAATTCCGCCAACGCGGCATGTATGACGCTACCGCGGAGCGCCG
This sequence comes from Bradyrhizobiaceae bacterium, assembly GCA_947475855.1. Taxonomy (GTDB): domain Bacteria; phylum Pseudomonadota; class Alphaproteobacteria; order Rhizobiales; family Hyphomicrobiaceae; genus CAMDPA01. The sequence goes on along the minus strand of CANJPN010000127.1, from coordinate 12,546 downwards.
CATCCGGCTCCGTTCCGATCAGCGGCAATGGATCGAGACGCAGGATCTCGCGCGCGAATATCGCATACGGGTTCGCCATCCATGTCTCGACGCCGGACACCGACAGCTTGCGTGGTCTGAGCGCGATGGGAGGTCGTGGCGCCGGTGCCGCTATCGGTTTCCATCCGTTGGTCTGGCTCCGCCATTGCGCCCACGGCAGCCACGGAGCGTCGGGCTTGAGTGCACTTCTGAGATCGAGCGCGTCGAGCAGCGCGCCAAGCCGCAACAGCCACCGCGACGCCACCGCCGGGACACCGTCGATCTTCAACGCGCGCGTGACCACGACGTTGTCAGCGCCCATCAGCATCGCGAAGTCATGCGCCGCATAGCCGATCTTTTCTTCCGGCGCCGGCAGACCGAGTTCCAGCCGCATCGGCCGGTTGAGCCACGGTCCGGGATCGCCGAGCTCTGGCCATGTCCCGTCATTCATGGAGCCGAGGATGACCAGGTCTGGCTGCTGCAATCGCGCTTCGAGCGGTCCCCAGATCGCGAGGCGCGGATGCAGCGGAACCTTCGGCCGCACCGTCTCGCGTGCGATCAGCCCGCGATAGAGATCCGGATATTCGCGCGCGGCGAGGAACAGCGGTGGCAGGCTGTCGTCGAGCAGGTTCGTCGTGAACAGGGACGCGGCTTCGCCCGCGACCTCGGCCCACAGCCCCGCGGCGGTGTCGCCCTCCGGCAGCAGCGCTATTGCCTCGGCGGTCTTCACGTGCGCTGCGACGAGTTCGCTCAGCGCATGCGGCTCGCGTGTGTCGAACAGTGTCGTCAGAGGCGCGTATGCTTCGCGCAATGCCCGCACCAGCGCGTGAACCGCCTGCCAGTCCTCGGTGCGCAGCCGTTGCACCGCGCGGCCGCGACGCACTTTCGTACCGACGTCCTGCTCGGCTACCTCGATGGCAGCCTCCAGCCCTTGCAGGCCCCGCCCGAGATACAGCGTGCGGAAAGCCGCGATTTCCAGAGCACGCGCAGTGCGTCTCACGATGCCGGCGCCAAGCCCCAACCGGGTCAGCGGATGCTTGATCAGTGCGACGAGCGCGGCCGGCGCGAAATCCGTGGCGACGGCCTCGATCACGAGATCGAGAAATGCACCTGGCATCGTCTTGGAAAGTGGGCGTCCGGCGGAATCGTCGACGCGAATGCCCCAGGCTTCCAGTCGGATCGCGACGCGCCGCGCAAGAAGCCGGTCGCGCGTCACCAGCGCCGCAGTTCGCCCTGGTGATTCGGCAACCTCGCGAAGCATCAGCGAGACCGCCTCTGCTTCGTCTTCCGCCGTGGGGGCTTCTACGAACGAAACGCCACCGAGCGCAGATCGCAATGAGCGGGTATCCGCGCACGCGGTGAACCCGCGCCACAACTCCGTCGTCCGCGCTGGCCGCATCGCTTCGCTGACCAATGCATTGCGCGCGGCGATGAGCGGTTCTGGCTCCGCTCCCGCGAGCACGCCGATGTCGGTGCGTGCAACACCCAGCGCTTCTATAAGACGTTTCAATCCGAACTGCGGATGCTCCGGATGCCCGGGATGCTCCGCCGTCGCGTCGATCTTTTCCAGTCGAGGTGGCGAGATCGCCTCCCAGCTCGCCTCGTCCAGCGTCATGTCGAGGCCGGGGATTACGACCGCCCCTTGCGGCAGCATGGCGACCACGCGCATCAGTTCGGCGGTCGCCGGGATCGAGCCGGTAACACCTGCGACGATCAGTGGACCATCGGGGGGCATCGCAGCGAGCCGCGCTGCCTCCGCGCGCACCAGCCGGTTGCGGCGATCCATCGGCGAGATCAGTTTTCGCTCCGCGAGATAAGCGGGCCACCAATCCAGCACGATACCGAGAAATTCCAGCGTCTTCTGCCAATGCTCAGAGAAGCGTTCGGGCACGAGTCCCGCGAGCCCCGACAGATCGACGCTCTCCGTCTCCACTTCATCGATCAGCCGCGCCAGTTCGGCAGCGAGCGCAGCCGCCTGTGCGGCCGTCCCCGCACCGACTTCGATGGCTTGCGCATCTTCCGCCGCCACGGCATCGCCGCGTCGTCGTATCGCCTGCGACCACCGTTGCACCAGGCTGGTAAGCACGATCCGGCGTTCGACTTCACCGACCGCGGGCGGTATGTCCGCGCCGCCAGCACCCAGCATTTCTGGACCTGAGAATCCTGACAGCAGCGCGAGATCCTCGTTGCCCTCCGCGATTGGTTTGATGCGCGGTAGCAGCAGCGCGCGCCCCGCTGTAGCGTCGAGGAAGGCGTCCTGGAGCCCACGCGCCGCACGCCGTGTCGGAAGCAGGATCGTGACGCCGGACAGATCGACCGGAGGCTCGCCGCCCGTTTTTGGAAGGTCGCCTGCCAGCACCGCGCGCGCCAGCGTGCGCAGAAACGGCTTTCCCTGCGGCGCGGTGAAAACGTTCGCTTTGGGCTCACGCGCGGGCATGCTGTGCGATCCGCTCTTCCGCTTCGATCAGTGCCTCGGGTGTGCCGACGTGCATCCAGAGCCCGTCGAGCACGATTCCGTACAGCCGGCCGCTCGCGATCGCCCGGTCCCACAGCACGTTGAGCGAGAACGCGCCCGATGGTGCGCCGTCGAGAATCCGCGGATGTGCGATAGAAACGCCAGCGAACACAAACGGCGTCTCCGCCCCCTTGGCGCGCCGCGCGAGTACACCGTCCGCACCGCGAGCGAAATCGCCCTGCCCGTCATAGCCGATGCTGCGTGCCCGATCCGCGAGAAGCAGAAGACTGTCCATCCGCACCGGATCCCACGTCTCGATCAGCCGCGTAATGTTCGCGACGCTGCGTTCGAGCCATACGGTATCGGAATTGTGGATCAGGAACGGCCGCCCCCCGAGCAGCGAACGCGCCTTCACCACGCCGCCACCAGTCTCGAGCAGTTCGCCTCGTTCGTCCGAAATCGAAATGCGGGGCCTCGTCCGCTCAACAAGATGCGCCAGGAGTACGTCGGCCTTGTAGTGCACGTTGACGACCGCGTCGGTGATGCCTGCTGCAACGAGTCTGTCCAGCACGTGATCGATCAACGGCTGCCCCGCGAGCACCACCATCGGCTTGGGCTTGTCGTCGGTGAGCGGCCGCATGCGCTGACCAAGTCCGGCGGCGAGCACGAACGCGGTCGTCGGCCGTCCCTCTGCACCCTCGAGCGTCTTCACGAGCTCACTACCCTTTTGCGTTCCCGGCCGAAGCGATGACCGGCAGATGCCGGTTGTCGCGCAGAGCCGGGGCCTTGACCCGATAAGGCGAGCGACAGACCCACGCGTCTGCCGGCGCCGCTCTCACGCCTCGATCGCGCGGCTGCGTATCCCCGCCGGCACATGCAGGTCGTACCACGCTTTCAACGAAGATAGCCCGGGATGCGCGAGATCGCGCTCCAGATACCGCCAAATTCTGGGGATATGCGCAAGATATCGTGGTTTTCCGTCACGCCGCGCGAGTCGGGTGAAGATGCCGAGGATCTTGGTATTGCGCTCAGCGCCGAGCGCGGCATAAGCCCATCGGAATTGCGCTTCGTCGAAACCCGGCTGCGTCCTGGCCGCTTCGCGGCAGTAGTGACCGAGCAGTTCCGTCTCGATCTCCGGCGCCACGTCGAGACGCGCGTCCTGCAGCAGCGAGACGAGATCGTAGGCTGCCGGCCCGATCATCGCATCCTGGAAATCGATGATGCCGGTCATGGCTGCACCGCTGCGATCCCGAAGCCACAGGAGATTGGGCGAATGGTAATCGCGCAGCAGCAATGCCGGCGGCTGGAGGAGCAACCTATCGAACACGGGCTGCCAGGCCACGAGAAATCCATCGCGCGTCGGCGCGTCGGTCGGCGCACCATTGATCGCCGGCAGATACCAGTCGACGAGCAACTCCACCTCGATCTGCATTGCGGCGAGGTCGAAAGTCGGAACGTCGTGGAACGTACCGTCTCCCACTGCAAGTCGCGCCACTGCGGGTGCGCGGTGCAATTCGACGAGCGCATCGACTCCCATCCGCCACAGTGCCAGTTGGTCCGCCCCGCCCCCGACTTCCATGCCGAACACGCAGTCGCCCAGATCTTCCGTGAGGAGAAGACCGGCATCGAGATCGCTGGCTAGAATTTCCGGCGCCGAAAGCCCGCGCTCCCGCAGGTGCCGCGCGATCGCCACGAACGGCCGCACATCCTCGGCTAGATGCGCGATGCGGCTGTAGGGTTTGCCATCGCGGATCGGCGGCCCGTCCGGCATGCGCGGCGCATCCATCACCAGCGCACGGATACCGTTCTTCTGTAATCTGAGATAGCGCCGCGCCGAAGCATCGCCCGGGATCGCGCCGATGCTGGCCTCGCCCCAGCCGCTCTGCCCGATGAAAGTCCAGATGGCAGCGAGCCGGTCCGCGCGCTTCGCCCATGCGCCACGTCCTTGAAGCGTCACGCGCCGTCGTGCTCCGCCGTCGGTCTCCATGAGCGTGATGTCGAGACGGTCGTCGCCAAAGAACGAGGGCGCCCGCTCCGGCCATTCGATCAGCAGAGCGCCGCGCGCCAGCGCTTCCTCGAGGCCGAGTTCCGCCGCGCCGTCCTCGCCGTCGATGCGATAGAGGTCGCAATGCGTGATCGTGCCCCGTGGCGTCTCGTAGATCTGCACGAGAATGAACGTCGGGCTTGGCACTTCCGCTTCTTCATCGGCGAGCGCCGCACGGATGGCGGCCCGCGCGAACGTCGTCTTGCCCGCGCCGAGATCGCCGTTGAGCGCGACGGCGTCGCCTGCCCGCAAATCCATTGCGACGAGAGCGGCGAGCCGTTGCAGGCCCGCTTCGTCGAGGTTCAGCTCGTTCGTGGAGGTCGTCGTTATCGGTGTCGTCATGGGGTCCGCAATGAGCAGACCCGGCCGCAGTCCGTCAAGGTGAGATCCGTCACGCGCTGTGCTGGTCCGCGGTCTCGCCTGTCCCGTGCTCGATCATCGCCGGACCTTTGCCCATCGCGGCCGGCCGCTCGGGGAAGCGTACCGTGACACGCGTCCCGGCCCCGTCCTCGGATTCGAGCCGCATGTCGCCGTTGTGCAACTCTACGAGGCTCTTCACGATCGATAGGCCGAGGCCCGCGCCGCGATGCTTGCCCGTTTGGCTGCGGCTTTCGAAACGGTCGAAGACGCGGTTCTGTTGCTCTTTCGGAATTCCGATCCCGTCGTCCTCGACCGCGAACGCGACCATCCCCTGCTCGCGCCACACCGAGAGCCGCACGAGCCCGCCGACATTCGAGAATCCGACCGCGTTCGACAGCAGATTGTAGAGCACCTGCCTGATCCGCGCCTCGTCGGCGAAGAATTCGATGTCGTCTTCCTCCGACGCAATGTCGATCGTCAGCCGCTGCCGCTTCGCACGCTCCTGCACGCCCAGGATAGCGCCGTCGATCACGTCGTCGATCTTGACCGGCGCCAGCTTGAGATCGAGCGATCCCGCATCGATCGTCGCGAGGTCGAGGATGTCGTCGATGATCGACAGTAGAGTTGTCGACGAGGACTGGATATCGCCGAGGTATTCGCGCTGCTTGGCCGAGAGATCGCCCGTCACCGGCGCGCCCATCAGCTCCGAGAAGCCGATGATGTTGGTGAGCGGCGTCCTGAGCTCGTAGGACACGTGGCCGATGAACTGGCTCTTCAGTTGGTCCGCGGCGATCAGCGCCTCGTTGCGCTCCTTCAGCGTGCGCTCGTAGCGGCGCAGCGCGGTAACGTCGGCGAATGTCACGAGCGTGCCCCCGTCCGGCAGCGGCGTAGTCGCGTAGTCGAGGATCGTCTGGTCGGGGCGCACCATCTGGCCGATCAGCGCTTCCCGCTCGTCCGTGACGGCGGTGATGCGGCGAACGAGGTGATCCCACGTCTCGTGATCGTCGAACAGCTCGCGGCACTCGCTGACCACCGCGCCGATGTGCGGACCGGGTTCCAGGCCGTCACGGGACAGCCGCCAGATCGACAGGAAGGCCGAGTTGAAGAGCTTCAGCTTTCCGTCGGCGGCGAACACGGCGACGCCTTCCTTGAGGCTGTCGAGGGTTTCGCGCTGCACGTCGATGAGCGCATTGTAGCGGCCTTCGAGGGCGAGCCGCTCGGTGGCGTCGTCGAACAGGAAGGTGACGCCGCCGTCGTGGCGCTGCTCGCCGATCACGTGCAGCAGGCTGCCGTCCGGCAGTTGCCACCAGTCGTCGTAGGACACGCCGCTCGCATGGCACTCGAGCACGCCGGCGCGCCAGCTCCGGTAGTCGACGAGCGACGGCAGACGCGACAGCTCCTGCAACCGGTCGAGGATCTCGCCGTTGGTGGGCTTGCTGTCGAGCCAGTCGTGATCGAGCCCGAACTGCTTGCGGAACGCCTCGTTGAAGAACGTCAGCCGCTGTTCCTTGTCGAACACGGCAGCACCCGTGCGGATACGGTCGAGCGTACGGTCGTAGGTCGAGATCTGGCGGTTGATCTCGCTTTCTGCTTTCTCGAGCGCGGCGACGTCGACGGCGATGGCTGCAGTCGAGCGCTCACTGGCGGTCACGATCACGTCATGGGCGCGCCGCTCGCCATCGATGATGAGCGGCAGGCGGCGGCGGAAATGCAATGTGCGGGCAAGGCCATTTGAAACGGCCTTGCGATGGCTCTGCTCGAGCAACTCGGACTGCTTCTCCTTGACTTCGTCGAGCGACTTGGCTTCGACGGCGGCGATGTAGGCCGAATTGGCCCACTGTATGAGGCCGTCCTGGCCACGGAGCCATACAGGCATCGGAATGGCATCGAGCAGCGCGCGACCGGCCTTCAATTCGTCGGCCAGCGCGCTGTGCTGGTCGATAATCCGGACGAGATCGCTCTTGTAGGTGGCGACGTCGCGCAGGCGCATCACGGCGTGCGTACCGGCTGCCCGGCCGTCGGCTTCCAGATGCGCGCCGGCGGACGTCTTGAGAAGGAGGCTGAAAGGCTGGCCGGTTGCGAACAGCGTGTCGAGGCTCGCCTTCAGTTCGTCGGCCGACTGCCCGGCGAGCCAGGTCCCGAACCGCAGCAGTTCGCGGTGGTCATCAGGCAGCCCCGTGACGCTCGTCAGCGAATGCGTGACGACGCGCAGATCCTGCCCCGCTTCCCAGCAGATGACGACCTGTGGCTCGGTGCGGATGATGGCTTCGGCCAGCAGCAGTCCCTGTCGCAGCCGCGCGGTCTCGCCCCGGGCGTGGTCCATCATCGTCGTCGCACGCCGCGTCGTAGTCCATACGATGGCGAATGCCACCATGCATCCAGCCAGGATCATGGTCATCACGGCGATATGGCGCAGCTCGAGCCCGCCCAGATCGGGCGAACGGCCATTCGACAGACTGACGGTCAGAAAACAGACGAACGCGATGCTCGCGAACAGGAGCGCGATCAGCTCCTTGTTTGCGCTCGATGCAGTCTCGTGAGGGGCAGTGGCTAGCATATCGCGGTTCGCTCGGGCAGCAGGCTGACGACTCGTAGGCGCTGGCTGGCAAGGGCCGCGCGAGGCGTCGGAAATGGGGAGCATGATCTGCGGGGCAGTCGCGAATCACCTGATTACTATGCGGTGATACGACTTCAACGGCCATAGCTAACTGGTTACACTATCGACAATTTCTAGAATAAGACAAAGGGCGTTGCAGCGGGAGCTGCAACTGTGATCCGTGGTTGGATACACATCGTCGACCGATACTGCGCTGCTGTGGCAAGCCCGAAAGTTCCCGTGTGCTGGCGCAAATTCCCTGTTCCACTCGAAACAGCCGAAAGGTTTCAGCAGGGGCATTGTGCGGGCACTGAAAGTTGAGCCCGGGAGGCCACTCATGTCCGCACTGCAACTGAATGCGACAGTGTTCGAATTGCCCGGGTCTCGCGCCGGGCTGCCGCAACGTTGCGGCCCCCCACCGTTCCCAGTCGTCGCGACGGTGTTGCGTGTCTACGCCGATATCGTGACAAACCGAGGCGTCGTAGTTCGCTTGTTCGCCGCGTGGACAGTGACGCTTGCGTTGCTGACATTCGCCGGCCTGTTGACGCTCGGCCTGATGATCCAGAATGGTGCGGTTCAACTGTCGATGCAACCTGATGCGGCCGCGGCAGTTGCGATGCCGATGGCTCCGGTTATTGGCATCATTGTGACCTGCGTGGCGGTCGGCCTCGCCACGTGCTCGATCGTCGTCGGCTGGTTCAGGTTTCTCCTCGCGGGCGAGCGCCCATCGTTGATCTACATGGTCCTCGGCGCATCCGTCTGGCGCTACCTCTGGGCAACGTTCGTGCTATTCGTGCTGCTCTGCCTCGCGCTGCTTCCCATGGCGCTTGCCATGCTGCCGCTCGTATCGCTTTCGGGATCGGCCAACCTTGGTCAGCTCGGTAATGGCCTGATGACCCTCGTCGCTGCCATCGCAGCAGCGCGGCTGATGGTTGCGATGCCCGCGGTGGCGCTGGGCAAGCCGCGCGCATTGTTCGGTTCACTAGCGAAAACGCGCGGAAACACGGGACGAATCGCGCTGGCGACAATTGTCGCGATGCTGCCATGGCACATCGTCGCGCAATTATGGAGCATTGCGGTTCCCACCGGTACCGCGCCGACCATGACGCCGGCCGTCATCGCCCTGGTCATCGTTGGCGCTTTCGCCTGGTGTGTGGCGATCTTGGCAAGCATAGGCGTAGCAGCTTGTGCCTACCGCCACTTCGTCGAGCCGGCGCCAGAGGGCTCGGCGCAGGCTTGAGCGGCGAGATCTACTTTTCGCCGTAGCTGGCGCGTGCGATGTCCGGTACCGGCATTCCCTCGTCGATCGCCTTGCAACGCACCGCCTCGGCCTTCGACTTCTTTTCTGCTGCTTCGAGCACGGCCATGATGTGCTGGCGCGGAATGAAGCAAACACCGGTATCGTCAGCGACCACCAGATCGCCGCAGCTTATGCGGATGTCGGCCAACTGCACGTCGCCGTTGATTTCGACCGTCTCGATGCGCCACTTGCCCGTCACGGGCGTGATGTCGCTCGACCACACGGGATAGCCGACCTTCCTTGAATGCGCTACGTCGCGCACGCCGCCCATCACGATCGCGCCGACCTCGCCCTGCCGCTTGCCGGTGAGCGCCGAGATGCCGCCCATGTTCGAGACGTTCGCGACACCCTGGATCACGAGTACATCGCCCGGTGTCGCGAGATTGTGCGCCTCGAACTCAGCCATCTTGTTGGCATGGCTCTTCGCGCCCTCGAGCGGGTTCGTGCGCTGAAGGATATTGCGAACCGTCAACGCCGGTCCGACGATGATCGAGCCGGGCATCGTCGGCCGCAGGATCGAGCAGCCGATCACGCCGGGTGGAATGCCGAGCTCGTCCATCGCATCGGATATGACACCGGCCGGATCGCCGAGCGCCTTGAACCTTTCGGCCACGCCATCAGGCAAACGCGGCACGCTCATGTGACGGATGCCCTCTCGCGCGATACGGCCCGTCAGGCGTTTCTCTGTCGTGGTCACGTCGTTCTCCGAAGATGGGGTTTGGCAACTTGGGGCTAGTAACTGGTTAGGCACTGAAACCGGAAACCTACTTTATCCCGGCATTCGCGATCACGTCGGCGAGGCGTTTGCGCTCGGCGGCGATGAAGGCGGCGAACTCGGCGGGCGAATTGGCGACGACTTCACTGCCTTCCTCGATCACGCGCTTCGTCACGTTGGGCTCGCGCAGAACGCCCACGGTTTCCTTGTGCAGGCGGTCGATGATCGCGCGCGGCGTCGCTGCCGGCGCCAGCAGCCCGAACCAAGTACCCGTTACGTAGTCGACGCCGCCTTCCTTGAACGTCGGAAGACCCGGCGAGAGCGAAAGCCGCTTCTCAGACGCGACCGCGATCGCCTTCAGCAGGCCGCCCGAAACCATGCCCGACATGGCCGACATGCCCGCGAACAGCACCTTCACATGTCCGCCTGCGACCGCCTGTGTGGCCGGGCCGCCGCCCGAAAACGGCACATGCGTCATCTGCGTGCCCGTGGCCGCCTGGAACAGTTCCGCGCCAAGATGCGAGCCGCTGCCCCGGCCGTAAGATGCGTATTCGAGAGCGCCCGGCTTTTCCTTGAGCAGCGCCACGAATTCTTTGACGCTGTCCGCAGGCACCTGTGGATGCACCACCAGCACCGTGGGTGAGTTCGCGACGAGCGTTATCGGGATCAGGTCCTTTTCCGGATCGAATGGCATCGGCTTGTAGAGCGACGGGTTGGCCGCGAGCCCGATCGAGGACAGCAGCAGCGTGTAGCCGTCGGGCGCGGACTTAACGACCGCGTGCGTACCGATGTTGGTGTTGGCGCCGGGCCGGTTGACGACCAGCACGCGATGCCCAAGCCGTTCGCTCAAGCCTTCCGCGACGAGCCGCGCCAGCAGATCCGTGCCACCGCCTGCGGCGAACGGGACGATCATCTCGATGGGCCGCGACGGCCAGACCTCCTGGGCTTGGGCTTGTGCGGCCGCTCCGACTGCGAGCGTAGCCATGCCAAAGCTTGTCCAAGCTGCAGCGCGCAACCCACTCATGATTGACCGCATCCAGTGGATCTCCCTCGACCTTCCATTCACGCATACCCCATAGCGTTCCCAGCCCTTGGAATAAAGTACCGGAAGTTTGGCGCTGGCGACTTCGCCGCATGTGCACTACCTAAGTCAACGGCCGGAGGTTGGGCGCCACCCAGGATGCGGGCCATTGCGGTCCCGTCGGTCGTGGCATTCGGGGCGAGACGGGTTAGTGTTCCGGCTCCGACATTTGCTTCCCATCGCAGCGTGGTAGAGAGCAAATGTCGGAGCCACTAGGAACACTAGGAACATAATGTTTCTAGTGTAGCTTTTGCATCTGACATTTGGTTCCGAGGTCAGCTGCGAGCGGGTACCAAATGTCAGACGCGCTACACTAGGGAGAGAACAAGGATGACTATTTCACGCCGCGCATTCGTGACGTCGCTTGCAGCCTTCGGCGCCGTGGGCCTGCCGACGCTGCGGGCCGCAGCCCAAACCTATCCCGACAAGCCCATCCGCGTCGTCGTGCCTTTCGCGGCAGGAGGCAACGCCGACATCAACGGCCGCATCTTCGCCGACATCGTGTTCAAGGCGCTGGGCCAGCCCGTCGTCGTCGAGAACAAGGCCGGTGCAGGCGGCGGTGTCGGCGCCGAGTTCGCGGCCCGCGCCGCGCCCGACGGCTATACGCTTTTGATCGGGTCCAATGGTCCGCTCACGGTCAATCCGTTCGTCAACACCAGCATGTCCTACGATCCCGCGAACGATTTCGCGGCGGTCGGCATGCTCAGCTACACGCCGCACGGCCTGCTGATGGCCAACAAGTCGGGCGTCAAGAATCTCGCCGATCTCCTCGCGCTGGCGAAGACGCGGCCGGTGACGCTCGCGACTTCGGGCGTCGGCAGCGCCACGCACATGACGCTGGAGCGGTTCAAGCAGGCGACCGGCGCGAACCTCACGCACGTGCCCTACAAGAGCAGCGGCGTGCTGTTGCCCGATGTGATCGCGGGCAACATCGACGGCGCGATGACCGAGTTCGCCACCTCGCTGGAGCAGCACAAGGGCAATAGCGCCCGCATTATCGGTATCGCCGCGGCGAACCGGTCGAAGCTCGCACCCGACATCCCCACGCTCGACGAACAGGGCGCGAAGGGTTTCATCGGCCAGAGCTTCGTGGGCGTCGTCGTGCCCGTGAAGACGCCGCCCGAGATCATCGCGAAACTGCAGGCGGTGATTGCCGGTGGCTTGAAACCCGGCAGCGTTGCCGCCGAGAAGTTCATCTCCACCGGCTCGGAAGTCGCCAGCCCCGAGCAGATGACGTCGGCCGGCTTCGCCGCCTTCATCAAACGCGACTACGAAGACATGCGCGAAGCCGCCAATCTCGCCGGCCTCGGAAAGAAGTAATTCCCCTTCTTCTGCATCCCCGGGCGAGCAATTCGATCGCAGATCGGTTGGCGCAGACCCGGGGCCTTACCGCGACCAGGAGAGTGCCGGCGTCGCGTGGCGACACTCTCGCCGGGAAGGCAAGTTGAGGGCTACTCCTACGCCTTCCGCGGCTTCCACCCGTAAACGCACGCCGTATTCGCACCCATCAGCTTCGCCTTGTCGCTCGCCGACAACCGCGTCGTATCGCGAAAAACGTCCGTGCCCTGCTTGTGCGTGAGGAAGGCCACCGCACGCATCCAGTCCGTGCCCCACAGGCAGCGGTCGACGCCGAACGCGTCGATCATCCGGCACACCGGATCCCAGATGTCGTTGAAGGGATAAGCCTCGCGCGAAAGCGTGCACGCGCCGGTCAGCTTGATCACGACGTTCTTCAACGGCGCCAGTGTCAGCACGTGCTCCACCTCCGCCCACGGCTCGGCCGGAACCGGGCGCTCGTGTGGCTGCACCAGGCCTAGGTGATCGACGATGATCTGCGTATCCGGATTGCGGCGGATCAGTTCGATCCCCTGATCGAGCCGCCCCGCGATATGCAGGTTGACCGGCATCGACAACTTGGCGGCCGTCGCGAGCACCTTGTTCAAACCTGAATCGGCAGCGTCGGCGGCGAGCCCGCTG
>CANJPN010000126.1 GCA_947475855.1 Bradyrhizobiaceae bacterium | reverse complement strand
ACCTTCTTGCCGTCGATCGTGTTGCCGACGCAGGCCTTGTTCTTCGGCACGGACTTCTTGGCCGCCTCGGCATCGGTGCCCAACGACATCGACAGACCCACAGCCACTGCGAAGGAAATCGCCATAACTTTGCGCATGTTCATTTCTCCCGGCTCGATCAAATAATCAATTACCCTGTCGTCATAACCACGAACGCACGATGCCGCGCTGCCCCGAAGGACACCGCGGCACCGCCGTCGTTCATGATCTCAGAGGCAGATGCCGCTGGCCGGCACGCAGGTGCCCTTGGCCGATACGGTGTCGTAGCAGCACTTCTCAGCCGCGCCGCACTTCCAGCTCGCCTTCTTGCCGGTGATCATGTTGGAGGCCGAGCACATCTTGCTCTTGCCCTTCTTGGCGGCCTCGGCGTCGGTGCTGACCGAAACCGTGAAGGCCATCGCCAACGCGGCGCTCAATCCCAATGCTGCAATGAAACGCATGAATGTTCCCCTCTGGATGGAGTTGTACTACCTCGCCAGATTGCGCAGCCGCTCGCATCCCTACAAGCGGGAGAAACACTCGTTCCGTGGACCGAATGCAGTTCGGCCTCCGGGCGATGCGGAAATGTCGCATATGGCAGCGCAGCAATTAGAAAAAGGGCGACCGTGACGGCCGCCCTTTTCGAATTGCAGTAGCTGGCGCGTAGTTCAGTTGCGGGCCTTGTCGACCAGCTTGTTCTTCGAGATCCACGGCATCATCGCGCGCAGCTTCTCGCCGACGTCCTCGATCTGATGGGCGTCGTTGACGCGACGGATGCCCTTGAAGCGGGCCTGACCGGCCTTGCACTCCTGCATCCACTCCGACGTGAACTGGCCGGTCTGGATCTCCTTGAGCACGCGCTTCATCTCGGCCTTCGTCTCGGCCGTGATGATGCGGGGACCGGTCTTGTACTCGCCCCACTCCGCCGTGTTGGAGATCGAGTAGTTCATGTTGGCTATGCCGCCTTCGTAGATCAGGTCGACGATCAGCTTCACCTCGTGCAGGCACTCGAAATAGGCCATTTCCGGCGCATAACCGGCCTCGACCAGCGTCTCGAAGCCCGCGCGGATCAACTCCACGAGGCCGCCGCAGAGGACGGCCTGCTCGCCGAAAAGATCGGTCTCGCACTCTTCCTTGAAGGTCGTCTCGATCACGCCAGAGCGGCCGCCGCCGACGCCGCAGGCATAGGACAGCGCGATGTCGTGCGCGTTGCCCGAGGCGTCGTGATTGATGGCGATCAGGCAGGGAACGCCGCCGCCCTTCTGGTACTCGCCACGTACGGTGTGCCCGGGGCCCTTCGGCGCAATCATGATGACGTCGATGGTCTTCTTCGGCTCGATCAGATTGAAGTGGACGTTGAGGCCGTGCGCGAACGCGATCGCGGCGCCGTCACGGATGTTGCCGGCGATGTGGTCCTTCCAGATGTCGGCTTGGAGTTCATCCGGCGTCGCCATCATCAGGAGGTCCGCCCACTTGGCCGCGTCGGCGACGGACTTCACCTTGAGGCCGTCGGCCTCGACCTTCTTGGCGGTTGCCGAGTCGGGGCGAAGCGCCACCACGATCTCCTTGCAGCCGGAATCCTTGAGGTTCAGCGCGTGGGCGCGGCCCTGGCTGCCATAACCGACGATGGCAACTTTCTTGCCCTTGATCAGATTGATATCGGCATCACGATCGTAATAGACGCGCATAGCTTATGGCTCCTTTCGGCGCAGACGAGGGGTGACTGGGCGATCCCGGTGACGGGGTCTCTCCGAGTTCTGGCCCCACGCCTAGCCGGTAACAGGCCGCATTCCAAGGGGAAACAAGCGTGCCCGACAAGGATGCGCGTGTGCTGGAGATCGTTAACCCCTCGGCACCCCGGCATCGCTGCCTTTCGCTCCCCAGTACATCCGGGAAATACCGGCTCTAGCTGCCACGCCCTCGCACACCGAACAGGCCCGCGACGTAGAATAGAGCACGGCCCCTGCGAGGTCCTTCCGACCGGTCCTCGCCTGGGCATCCCAGATGGCGACGCGCTCGGCATGGGCGTTGAGACTGCGGTCGACGATCACCCGGCTCGGCCCCCAGCCGACGATCTCCCCGCCGCTCACGACCACCGCGCCGTAGGACTGATCGCCGGCGGCCACGGCCACCTGCCGCATCCGCTCGGCCTCATCGATAAAGAGCTGGTGTCGAGCCGGAGTAACGGCTCCCGTTTGCCCCATGGCACTGGGAACCCAGACGCTGCCGATGAAGAGCAACCCCGTTCCGCCAACCACAATGTCGCGCCTGCTCGTGCCGGACATCAAGGTCCCCCCGTTAACGCGTGCCGGCCGGAACCGGCGTGATGACAGGGGCTTCGCGGGCGAGGCGGGCGGCTTCGGATGGGGGGAGGTTGTCATCCCACAGCTTGCCGACGAAACGGCTGCCGGTCACGCCGTCCGAGTATTCGGAAGCGAGCCACAGCATCGGGGCGACGACGATCTCGGGCTGTTGCAAACGTCCAGCAAGATCGATGCGGCTCTGCGGCTCGAGAAACGGCGTATCGACGGCACCGCCGGGGATCAGCGAATTGCACGTGACGCCGGTGCCGAGGAGGTCCTTGGACCAGACCAGCGTCGCACCCTCCATCGCAACCTTGCTGACGCTATAGGGCGAGTTGTTCACCCGCTGCATCGTCGCCAGGCTGGTCGTCACATTGACGATACGGCCCCAGTGTCCCGCGATCATCTGCGGAGCCGCATGATGGGCCATCAGGAAGTGTCCGTTGACGTTGGTGTCGATCACCTTGGTCCATTGTTCCGGGTCGGCCTCCCAGAACTTCATCGACTTCGTCTTTTCGGACTGCTGCACGTGGATATTACCACGCGCTGCGCAGTTGACGAGGATATGCAGGCCGCCGAGCGTCATTACGGCTTCGCGCACGGCAGTTTCGCAATCGTCGCTGCGCGTGATGTCGGCGCCGAGCGCCAGCACCTCCCCCGCGCCCTTGCTGCCGCGCACGGCCCGCGCGGCCATCTCTGCTTTTGTATGATCGATATCGAGGAATGCGACCTTCGCGCCATGCCGAGCCAGCGCTTGCGCCATGGCCCGGCCGAGGCCGCTTGCGGCTCCCGTTACCAGCGCGACACGTCCATCCAGTCGTATGTTCTTTGTCCCCGGCATATCGGTCACCCCTCTGATCTTGAATTGCCGCGCAGCGTTCTCACTTCCCAGTCCAATCATCAATCCAGCAGGAGCGCCTCTTTTCCGTCGACGACGCCCGCAGTCCGCGCCTTGTCGATATAGTAGCGCCAGAGCTTGCCGACGTGGAACTCGCGCATCTCGTGGCGGTTGATCTGGTCGCGTTCCTGCGGTGTCAACGGCAACGGCTGCGCGCCCGCCGTGAGAACCGTCATCAGCG
The DNA here is from genome assembly GCA_947475855.1 of Bradyrhizobiaceae bacterium. Taxonomy (GTDB): domain Bacteria; phylum Pseudomonadota; class Alphaproteobacteria; order Rhizobiales; family Hyphomicrobiaceae; genus CAMDPA01. Next base: position 9,724 of record CANJPN010000126.1, on the reverse strand, counting down.
CGCGGGCATTCTCGTCGAAGTGCACCGCATCGACCAGCAGCGCCGGCACATCCTCGGCGACGAGCACGAGGCCATGCGCGCGCATCAACGCGGCGTGGTGCGGCCCCAGCGAGCGAGCCAGTGTCTGGCCCTGCACCGTCGTCTTGATGTGGGAGGGATCGAGGTCCATCGGGATGCCGCTCTCCCATCGAACCGCACGGGCCCGCATCGGAACGAGTTTCACATCACGCATCATCGTGAACGCGATTGCCAGCTCCATGTGGGAATGGAGCACGGCTTGCACATCCGGCCGCGCCTTCAGGATCTCGACGTGAATGGGGATCTCGACCGGTGGCCGGCCATTTCCGTCGATCACCTTGCCGTCGAAGCCGACCAGCAGGATGTCGTCCGCCGTCACGGACGAACGCGGTGCGGTGCCCGGCTGGATCAGGAACGCGTCGCGCCCGGGAATGCGGGCGCTGACGTGGCCGCTGTAGTCCAACAGCCCCTCCATCACCAGCATTCGGGTCGCCGCTGCCACTTGCGCCTTCAGCTTCGCAACCGGGTCAGTCTCGATGACGCTCACTGCGTCGCTCTCCTCTCAGCCGCGCAGCCGCGAAATGATCGCAGCCGCGTCCGTTCCCAAGTCATCCAATCCGATATTCGTGTCTTCGAACCGCATCCGCCGGAACCGATCGCGTTCTTCGAGCGGCACAGTCGCATCGATGCCGAGCTTTGCGCGGATTCCGTTCCGCCCGGCCCGCACGTATTCGTGGCCACGCGCTTCAGGTATCACGATCAGGTCACGCGAGGCTTCCATCCGCGTGGCCAACGCATACTCGACGTCCATGGGATCGCGGATGTCGATGTCGTCGTCGACCACGATGACGAGGTCGAGATCCTTCAACGCGCCAAACGACGCCAGGATGGCATTGCGTTGCAGGCCCTCGTGCGCGGGCAGCGACTTTTTCACCTGTACGATCGCATGAAAGCGGTGCAGCCCGCCCGCCGTCATTTCGGCATCGAGCACGATCGGCACCGCAGGCTGGACGGCCTTCAAAAGGCTCGCCTCCAGCACGTATTTGCGCAGCATTATCGTTTCGCGACCGTAACCGTTGATCGCAAGGTAGATCGGGTTCTTCCGATGCGTCACCGCACTGACGTTGAAGACAGGCGCAGCGGCAGCAGGTGCCATGAACCCGATGAACTCGCCGAAGGGTCCTTCCTCGACCGTCTCGGTGGCGCTCAGCGTGCCCTCGAGCACGATCTCCGTCTCAGCCGGCACCAGCAGATCCTGCGATACCGCCTTGATCACAGGCATTGGCCTTCCGGCAAGACCACCTGCGGCTGCGAGCTCGTCCGCATGCTCCGGCATTTGCGACCCCATCGTCGCGGCCGTGTAGTGAAGCGCGATGTCGGTTCCGATGCAAACCACCATGGGCAGATCCTGCTTCTTGGACTTGGCGCGCTCCCAGGCAAGCCGCAGATGGCGCCCCAGGTCGAGCTTCAATCCCGTGCGATTTGCCCCGAGCAACTGCAGGCGATGGTAGGACGCGTTGTATACGCCGGTGTCAGGGTCTTTGGTGATCACGATTCCCGCGGTGACAAAACGGCCGGCATCCTCCGTCGTGTGATGCAGGGCCGGCAGCATCTTCTTCAGATCAATTCCCTTCGTCAGCACGACCTCTTGCGCTGCCGCCTTCTTGACGATCTGCGGCGGCAGTGGCGTGCCCAGTGCGCGCGCCACGAAAGTTCGGATGCCACGGTAATCCACGCCGAACGCCGCTTCGCAGTTCGCCTGCGCCGACAGGAAATTTCCGAGAACCGGCATCCCGTAGCCTTTGGGATCGGTGAACATGATCGCCGGCCCGCCGTCGAGCCGCTTCATGACGGCAGCTATTTCCAGATGCGTGTCAGATGGCTTGTCGTAGGTCCGCAACCGGCCCCCCTCGGCCATGCGCTTGAGTGCTGCACGAAAGCGGGTATCGATGATGTCGGCGTTGGAAAGAAGTGCGGCCATATCGGCTCCGGTCCCGTTCAATCTGCTGGAAGGCGAAGCCAACTATACCGCCGCGCGGCGATTGTGAAACCCGAGCAGTAACAGGGTTGACTCCCGGCCGGACCACGCCGCACTCTCAATTGAACGCGTTCTAATCCATTCGGCCATAGAAGAATGGAGCACGCGCATTTGCGCAGGCCAGATGTGGCAACTGCCGCATGGAGCCTGCCAGGGAGAACGCCATGTCGCCGTGGTTCGCTCGTGGTATGCGCCGGTCGGCTGCCCTCACATTGGCTGCACTCACCGCACTGACGTGCCTTCAGCCGCTACCGTCACACGCTCAGACATGGCCGACCCGGCCGGTGCAGCTCGTGGTGCCGTTCGTCCCCGGCGGCGCTACAGATGTCGTCGGCCGCATCGTCAGTGACAAGCTCGCGCAGCGCCTGGGCCAACCCGTCCTCATCGACAACAAGCCAGGAGCCGGCGGCAACATCGGCGCAACGATGGTCGCCAACGCGGCACCCGACGGCCATACGATGTTCATCGCAGGAAGCCCTGGCTTCCCGAATGCTGCCGCGTTGTCGAAGAATCCTGGTTTCGACCCCGAGAAGGATTTCGTCGCAGTCGCGCTGCTCGCGTCGCAATCCATGCTCCTCACCCTGCATCCCTCGGTTCCGGTCGAAACACTGAAGGACCTCGTATCCTACGCCAAGGCGAACCCCGGCAAGCTCAACTACGGCACACCCGGCATCGGCACACCGCACCATCTCGCAATGGAACTGCTCAACACCGTCGCCGCCACAGACTTCGTTCACGTCCCCTTCCGCGGCGGCGCGCCGATGGCCCAGGCCGTCGTCTCCGGCCAAGTTCAGATGATGTTCGGCAGTTTTGTCGTCGTCGGTCCCCAGCTCAAAGCCGGCAAACTCAAAGTGCTTGGCGGATCCAGCAAGCGTGGTGTCACCCAGGCTCCCGAGGTGCCGACGATTGCCGCCCTCGGCTATCCCGACTTCGACGTCGAAATCTGGTTCGGCGTCGTGGCGCCCAGGATGACACCGCCGGCGGTTGTCGAACGTATGGCCCGCGAGATCCACGCCGTCGTCGAAACGGAGGAGATCAAGCAGCGGCTCCTCACCACGGGATACGATCCTCCGCCCAAACTCACGTCCGCAGAGATGGATAAACTCGTCGCGCGCGATGTCGTGCGGTGGAGCCAGTTGCTCAAGAACGCGGGTATTCAGCCGGAATAGCCGGCAACTCTTCAGCCGGCTCGGCGCCAACCACCATTGAGCCGCATCCTTCCCGTCCGGGAGATAACACAATGGACTTGATCTCTGATCGTGGACGTCGCGTCACCGTCGAAGAACTCAACACCACCAAGCTCCTGTCGCATGCCGCAGAGCAGGCCAAGCAACGCAAGCTCGAGGATGTGCTGATCGTCGATGTCGACGCGCATCACTACGAAAGCGAGCACATGAAGGAAATCCTTCCCTTCATGGAGAATGACGTCCTCAGGCAGCTGATGACAGGATCGTTCTCGGCAGGGGCCCGCAGTTCGATGGTCCAGGACGTCGGTTACCAGGATATGGGCGGCCGCGTCACACGCTATCCGCTCCGGAACACCGAGAAGACGGACACCAAGTCCCATCGCGATATCCAGCTCGGGCACCGCTGGATGGACGCAATGAGCGTCGACTACTCCTGCATTTTCCCCACGGGCATGCTGTCGATCGGGATGCACCCCCACAAGGAGGCAGAAGTCGAGCTTTGCTGGGCCTATAATCGCTGGTTGACTGAGAAAGTGCTGCCCGAGTCGGGCGGGCGCTTTTTCTCCATGCTGTGCTTGCCGTTCTCCGATCCAGACGCCTCCTACCGGCAGGTCTGCGAATTCGGCCACCGTAGGGGGGTCGGCGGTTTCATGGTCACCACCGTTCGCCCGAAGATCGGCGTACAAGACAACGCCTACATGAAAACCTATCGCGCGATCGAGGAGCGCGGCCTCGTGCTGTCTTTCCACTCCGGAGTATCGTGGAGCGACCACACGTTTCAGTCGTGCAATCGCTTCCTCTCCGCGCACGCGCTGGGCTTCAGTTGGTACAACATCCTCCACTGCACCAACTGGGTCGTGAATGGCTTGGGCGAGCGCTTTCCCAAACTACCGGTGCTTTGGATCGAAGCTGGACTTTCCTGGATCCCGTTCGTGATGCAGCGCCTCGACCACGAGTACCTGCTGCGGCCCTCAGAGGCTCCGCTTCTCAAGAAAAAGCCTTCGGACTACATGCGCGACATGTACTATTCGACCCAACCGATGGAGATGGTGGACGAACAGGCGCTGCAGAACACGTTCCGCATGATGAATGCGGAGACTCAACTTCTGTTCGCCACCGACTACCCGCACTGGGATTTCGACGCGCCGGTCACGATATGGGATCGTCCCTGGCTCAATGAAAAGGCAAAACACAACATTCTCGGCGCCACGGCTGCTCGATTATTCAAACTTCCACCACGCAACGAAGCGCAGAAGAAGAATCTCGAGCGCTTCGGCACCCTCTTGGCTTGATCTCGTCGAGAGGGCCTATTTCCGAGGGTCGTAGGCGTTCTTCTGCCGCCACTCCGACATGAAATAGGAAAGCTGCTCGTCGATCGTCTCGGGCAGCACGATGCGCACCGTCACGAGCTGATCACCCGTCGCCCCCGTCGTCAGGTTGCGCACGCCCTTACCGCGCAACCGGAACACCGTGCCCGAACTCGTCCCCTTCGGAACGGTGAGAGCCACACGCCCGGTCGACGTCGGAACCTCGATCTTCGCACCGAGCACCGCCTCGTCGATCGCAACAGCCAGATCGAAGACGATGTCGTCGCCCTGGCGCTTGAAGTCGCGGTGCGCGCGCACCTTGATTTCGACGAGCGCATCTCCCGGCTCGCCGCCACGCGGACTGATCCTGCCCTTGCCCTTCAGGCGCAGCACCTGTCCGTCATCCACACCTTCAGGGACCACGAGATCGAGTACCCCGCCTTCCGGCAATGTCACGCGCTTGCGCGCGCCGGCGACGGCCTCCAGGAACTCCACCTCGAGCGTGTAGCGGACATCCTGCCCCTTCGTGCTTGCAGGGCGAGACCGCCCTCCCCGAGCACCGCCGAACAGATCCGAGAACACGTCGCCGAGCCCGAGATCGTCGGCCGGTCCACCCGAACCTGGACCGCCAGGTCGGCCGCCACGACCGCCGAACGGCGCGCCGCCAAAGGGATTGTACCCACGGCGCGGCTCTCCCGCCCCATCGATTTCGCCCCGGTCGAACTTCGCCCGCTTATCGGCATCTCCCAGCAGGTCGTAGGCCGCCGTCACTTTCTGGAAGCGCTCGGCAGAAGCCTTGTTCCCGGGATTGAGATCGGGATGAAGCTCCTTGGCCAGTTTGCGGAATGCCTTGGAGATATCCTCGGACGATGCATTCTTGGCAACGCCGAGCAGCACATATGGATCGTCGGCCATGGAGCGAGAAACTCAGATGGAGCCCGACAGGCGTTTAGCACGAAACCGCGTCGGGCAATCTCTAATTGTCATGTTGCGATACGAACCACCGGCACAAAATCGACAAGCCTAGCGAGGACATCGAACCGGCGGCGCAAACGATCGCCGTCGAGACCCGCGTGCGCGCGGGGCAACGTGAAGATCAGCCGCTGGCCATCGACTTTGATCGGTGCCTCGTCGATGATGCCCGGATGCCCCATGGACAGCATGTGGGCCGAACGAATCGCGGCCGATAGGATCCGCGCCCGCTTGAGAGCGCGCCGGTCGTTGGCAAAGAGCGCACCCAGTGGCCGAAGCCGTTCGGCCAACTTTTCCAGCGGCTCAGTCGGCCCTGCGTGACGCAGATACACCGTGAGCGCCAGAAAGACACGCCCGGAATGCTCGATCCCTGCCATCGCTGAGTGGGCGATCACGTTCAGGCTCTGCTCGCCCCGGAAATCCGGATTGATCCGCCAGCCGATATCCGACAGCAGACAGGCCGCATGCCGCAACCGGCGCTCTTCGGGCGTCTCCTTCTGCCCCATTTCCTCCCACAGCCCGTCCGTCCACGTGCACAGTTCACGGGCGTGAGCCAGCGAGCGGGATCGCAACCGCGCCAGATCTTCACAAAACGCCAGCAGCGGGTCCCGTCGCCGCTCCGTCGCCGGAAGCAGATCGAAAAGCGCGCCTTCGCGAATTCCAAATACCGAGAACACGACTTCGGATGACTGCAGACGCTCGAGCGCCCGCTCCAATACCAGCGCGCCATAAGGCAACACATCACGCCGCGAGCGCGAGACTTCTTCCATCCCGCGGACCTTCTTGCCCTTTCGGAGCGCCTCGCAGAACCGGAGCGCCTCCTTGGCCGGGATCGCATAGCCGTGCAGCACGCCGAGCGGATAGTTCGAATAGGCCATGTGGAGTTTGGCCAGCGCTCGCCATGTGCCGCCAACCGCGTAGAAAGGCCGCCCTTTTCCCGCCCCCGCCCACGACACCCGCTGCAACTGATCGTCGACGACACCGACCGCCCGGTCGAGCTTGCCGTGGACAACATCGATCAGGCGAAGACCACCCAACGGCAGTGTCATCGCGTTGCGCCGTCCAGAAGCGGTAACATCGACCAGCTCGAGGCTGCCGCCGCCCATATCGCCGGTCACTCCGTCGGCAGCGCCGAAACCCATCTGGATGCCGAGTGCGGCCAGTTCCGCCTCCCGCTCACCCGTCAAGAGTTGGATCGGCATCCCCAGTGCCCGTTCCCCGTTGGCCAGAAACTCCGCGCCATTGGACGCCTCGCGCGCGGCCGCCGTTGCGAACGCCCGCACGTTTTTCACACCCAGCACTCGTGTGATCGCACGAAACCGGCTGAGCGTGGACAATGCGCTATCGACGCTGTCCTCATCGAGCTTTCCGGTCGACGCGATGCTTCGGCCAAGCTTGCAGCTGTCCTTTTCGTTGAACAGCGGAGTCGGCGCGCGCACGGCACCGTCATAGACGACGAGGCGCACCGAATTCGAACCGATATCGACAATGCCAATCGGCTCCAGATCCGCAAGCCCACGCGCATCCGTATTGCCGCGCCCGACACCGTCGACTACCAAGCTGGACAATGGCCTTCTCATGTTCTCCGACTGAGGTTGAAGCGCGGCGGCATGTTCTCTTCAAGCGAACGCCCACGCCCCGACAGGCTGGGATTGGTCATGAAGTAGCGATGCGCGTTAAATCCTTCACTGCCCACTTCCGGCCCGATCCGCTGTGACGAACCATCCGGCAGGATGCGCCAGCTCTGCTCATTGTCGATCAGGTTGGCAACCATGATCTGCCCAAGAATCTGTTCATGAACCGTGGGGTTGAGGATCGGAACCATAGCTTCTACACGCCGGTCAAGATTGCGCGGCATCATATCTGCTGAACTGATGTAAACCTTGGCGCCGGGAGACGGCAGACCATGACCGTTTCCGAAGCAATAGATGCGCGCATGCTCCAGGAAGCGCCCGACCAAGCTCTTGACCCGGATGTTTTCCGACAAGCCCGGAATTTCCGGCCTGAGACAGCAGATGCCCCGCACGACAAGATCGATCTGGACGCCGGTTTGGCTCGCTTCATAAAGGGCTGTGATAATGCCGGGATCGACAAGCGCATTCATTTTTGCCCAAATCGCGGCCGGTCGCCCAGCCTTGGCATGCGCGATCTCAGACTGAATGTCGCGCATCATCCTATCGCGGATGCCCGCGGGGCTCGCTGACAACACCTCGAGATCAGTCGGCTTCCCGTATCCGGTGACAAAATTGAAGATGCGCGTGACATCGCGACCGATTGCGCGATCGGCGGTGAAGAACGACAAGTCGGTATAAACTCGGGCAGTCACCGGGTGGTAATTGCCCGTTCCGATGTGACAATAGGTTGCAATGTCGGCGCCTTCGCGGCGGACGACGAGACCCAGCTTGGCATGTGTCTTCAGCTCCATGAAACCGTAGACGACCTGCACGCCAACCTTTTCGAGCTCCCGCGCCAGGGAGATGTTGGTCGTCTCGTCGAAGCGGGCCTTGAGTTCGATCACCGCTGTGACCGATTTACCCTCTTCAGCAGCTTCCTTAAGCGCAGTCACAATCGGACTCTTCTCCCGCGTGGTTCGGTAGAGCGTCCATTTGATCGCGAGCACGTCTGGGTCGGCCACCGCCTGCCGCAAATACTGCAACACCACGTCGAACGACTCATAGGGGTGGTGAACGACGAGATCTTTTGCACGGATCGCCGCGAACACGTCCCCACTGAACTCTCGGATCCGCTCGGGAAAGCGAGGATTATAGGGCTTGAACGCGAGGTCGGGACGGTCCGGCACGATCAGGTGCTGCGTGTCCGCAAGCCCGAGCATTCCCGGCTTCACGAAAACCGATTCCGGCGCCGCCCGCTGCTCCCCGATCACGAACTGCCGGAGTGTGTCCGGCATCGTCTCCTCGATCTCCAGCCGGATGACATTACCCCGCCGGCGTCGGCGCAACTGCGACTCGAACGCCCGCGTAAGATCCTCCGCCTTCTCCTGGAATTCGATATCGCTGTCGCGCAGAACCCGGAATGTGCCGCCGCGTCCGATCGTGAAATTCGGAAACAACTCGGAAACGAACAATCCTATCACCGCTTCGATGCGCACGAACCGAATAGCCGGATCGCCCGTCCGCTGCGGCAGGCGGCGGAAGCGCTCCATCATCGCGGGAATCGGGATCAGGCCAACCATGCCCTTCCCGTCCGCGTTCGACATTTCCAGAACCAGGGTCAATCCTTTGTTCTGGATGAACGGAAATGGGTGTGCCGGATCGACGTTGATCGGCGTCAGAATCGGGAAGACGTGCGTCATGAACTCCTGACGCAGCCATTTGATTTCCGCCTTTGAAAGCTCGCCCGGCTCCAGGATCAGGATCCCCTCGCGCTGCATCAGAACCCGCAGCTCTGCCCAGGACTGCTGCTTGGTGTCGGCAAGTGCACTGGCGAACATGTTGATTTCAGCGAGCTGCTGGGCTGGCGTCAGACCGTCGATGCTGACCACGCTGACATCGGCACGCAGCAACCCGAACAAGCCGGCTGCGCGAACCATGTAGAATTCGTCGAGGTTCGACGCAGCGATCGATAGGAACCGAAGCCGTTCGAGCACGGGATGCTGCGGATTTCGCGACTCCTCGAGCACGCGCCGATTGAACTGCAGCCACGACAATTCGCGGTTGTAGAATCGTTGAAAACCCTGGGGCGGCCCCGCCGACTTGGCCTTGTCTTCGCGGCCCTTGACCTTCCCACTATTCATTCGAGAATCTCCAGGGGACCTCCCCAATAGCAGTCCGGCGCTGCAGCCACGCGCCTGCGGCAACACCATACTACCGAACATTGATGACGGTAGCATAGGCGGCACAAACACAGAGCAGTATCGCGTTCAGACGCGATCGCCACCGGCGATCGGCTGACCGGATAAAAAACCGCTGTCGTCTTTTGAATGTAAGCTCTCGTTGTCCGACAGGAGCAGCGCGCAGGACGCTGTCGTCCGGTCGGATGATGCATCTAGCTCTCGGGCTTCCGCTCCAAGGTGTCGAGCACCTCCCGCGCCAGGGGGACCGTAACCAACCGGCGAGCCGCCAGGGCCTGCCGGTCGAGTTCACGAACGAAACGGCGCGCAGCGTCGGCAGAACGCTCCATCCGCGGGACTACGTATTCGATGACCCTGGGACCGACCTCGAGTTGCCGATCCGCCATCAATT
>CANJPN010000125.1 GCA_947475855.1 Bradyrhizobiaceae bacterium | reverse complement strand
GATGAGGTCCTTGCTCGACAGGACGACACCGCCGAGGCAGCGGCCCTGGCCGTCGATGTGCTTGGTGGCGGAGTACACGACCACGTCGGCGCCATGCTCGAGCGGCTTTTGCCCCATCGGCGTGGCGAATACGTTGTCGACGATGACCAATGCGCCGACTGAATGGGCGATCTTGGAAACCGCGGCGATATCGATGATCTCGAGTTGCGGATTGGATGGCGTCTCGAAGAAGAACGCCTTCGTGTTGGGCTTCAGCGCCTTCTTCCAGTTGGCGGGGTCGCGACCGTCGACCAGCGTGAACTCGATGCCGAAGCGTGGGCACAGGTCCTCGATGATGTAGCGGCAGGAGCCGAACATCGCTTTTGCAGCGACGATATGCTGGCCAGCCGACATCAAGCCGAGTACCGAGGCGGTTACCGCGGCCATGCCGGTTGCGCACGCGCGGGCGTCCTCGGCGCCTTCGAGCAGCTTCATCCGGTCCTCGAACATCTGGACCGTCGGGTTCGAGAAACGGCTGTACTGGAAGCCCGGGTCCTCGCCGGTGAAGCGGCGCTCGGCCATCTCGGCGCTATCGTAAGCGTAGCCCTGAGTGAGGAACATCGCCTCGGACATTTCGCCGAACTGCGAGCGCAGCGTTCCCCCGTGGACCAGGAGCGTTTCGGGGCGGAGCTTGCGTGCGGGATTTGCAGAGGGGGTGTCGGCTGCCATCATCTTCTCCATCGCGGATATGAAAAAACCCGGCTCAACAGGGCAAGGCCGGCCATAGACCGGCGCCCGAGCCAGGGTCGCGCGCGGCCTGTTTAGCTAGTTGTTTAACGTGGCTGCAAGCTGGCGCAAATCACCACGAGGCGAGGGGCTGATAGACGGCCGGGCCTCATGCGTCAATGGTTTTTCGGCATTCCCTGCCACTCGGCCAGAGCCTGGATCGGCGTATAGACGACGTTTTCGGTGAATTCGTAGTCGTAGGCCAACGCGCTCCAGAGCTGACCGGATGTCTTGTCGCGCCACAGGCTCGCGCGCTCGTCGTTCGCCAGTCGCTCGAGACGCGGATGGAGAACGTCGAACAGTTCGCGATCGAAGAGAGCCGAGAATTCCCGCGGCTTCTCCCATAGTGGGTGTTGCGGCTTGGTGCTCGCATCTTCGCGGGGTCTTGGATCGAGACCGCGTATGACCAATGCTGCAACGACGGCCAGTGCGCCGAGGACAGTGAGAGCCACCCAGCCAGAGACATGCGCGCTGTCGAGTGTCATCACGACGCGTCCGATGAGAGAAGAGGCAGGGCGAAGGGCCCAGGGAGATGGCCGGGCCGGGCTTCGCTTCCTCAGCCGATCTTCATTTCCAAGGCCTTCTTTACTGCGGGGCGCGTGGAAACCTTGTTGATCCAGCGTGCGACGTTGGGCCGGGTCTTCATCCACTCGTGGTCGGCGAACTGGACGAGGCGGGTGATCGGCGTCATGTCCGCGATTGAGTAGTCGCCGGCGAGAAAATCATTCCTCGAAAGCTGTGTTTCGAGCACGTCGAGGAATTTGACGGCGACTTCCTCGAGTTCCTTGTGCTGGCGCATGATGGCAAACGTCGGGAGGATGTTTGCTACGTTGAAGATAAACCACTTCTGGACGTCGGCGCGTTTGGCCGGGGTCGAGCCATAGAACTTGCCCGACTTTTCTGCGAGGTACAGAAGGATCGCGGTCGACTCGAACAGCGTGACTTTCTGGCCGCCGGGGCCGTCCGTGTCGACAAGCGCGGGGATCTTGCCGAGTGGGCTGATCGCCAGGTGATGGGGTGTTTTGTTCGCGCCGTTCTGGATGTCGACAGGAATGATCTTATAGGGCAGTCCGGCCTCTTCCATCATGATGATGGGCCGACGGCCGTTGGTCGTTCCCCAGGTGTAAAGCTCGAGCATCGTGTTTCCTCTTGAATTGTTGGCCTGGGCAGTATGCGGCGACCTGCATCGTCGCTATTGCTCCGGGCGTGGATTGCAATCTAGCAGTTCGCGGATCTTCTGGAAGGTCGCCGTTGAAGGTCTGGGCCAAGGTTAGCATTACCGGCTTGAGGCAATAGCCCCATATTTCGGAGATCAGCCCGGCGTCCCTGTGATGCCGGCGTTCTTGATCACGTCGCGCCATAAGGCCAGCTCCGATTTGATGAATGCGCCGAATTGCTCGGGGCTCATAGGAGAAGCAATGGCGCCGTCGTTCTTCATGTTCTCGACAACCTCCCTGGCGGTCATCAACTTGTTGATCTCTTCGTTCAGCCGCTGCACGATGTCGTCGCGCGTGTTGATCGGGGCAACCAGTCCGTACCATTGGTCCGCAACGAAATCGGGAACGCCGCTTTCGATCACTGTCGGCAGATCGGGCGCGAACGGAACACGGGCGCGGCTCGAGACGGAAAGTGCGCGAAGTTTTCCGCCTGCGACCAGGGGCAACGTCGCGGGACCACCAGTCATCATGAACTGGATATGTCCTCCGACGAGGTCGTTCACGGCGGGCGAGGTGCCTCTATAGGGCACATGGATCAGCCTGGTGCCGGTTTTGTAGCCGAAGTAGGCTGTCGCAATGTGCGCGGCGCTGCCGACGCCGCCCGATCCATAATTCAACTTGCCAGGGTTGGACCTGGCATGAGCCACGAACTCGGCGACGTTCCTGGCCGGCACATCAGGGTGGACCACAAGGATGTTGGGCACGATCGCGCCCATGGCTACGGCTTTGAAACTCGTTTCGGGATCGTAGGGGATCGACTGGTAGAGCCACTTATTGAAGGCGAGCGTGCCGATATGGCCCATCATGAATGTGTGCTGGTCGTCTGCCTTCGCGACAGCGCCCGCGGCCGTCGCACCTCCCGCGCCTGCCCGGTTCTCGATCACGACGGCTTGGCCAAGGACCGGTTCGAGCAGCTTGCCGAATGTGCGGGCCAGAAGATCCGTGCTGCCACCAGGCGTGAAGGGTACGACGAATTTCACAGTCTGCGTGGGCCATTTGGAGCCCTGGGCACGCAGAAGGCCTGGGATGCCAAGAGTGGATGGTGCCGCAATAGCAGCAGCCGATTTCAAGAGCCAGCGGCGCTCAATCATGCTCGGGTCTCCGAAGTGAAATGTTCGGAGACGCCTATAGCAGATGCCTGCGACTGCTGCAGCTCATCGCAGTGTGGGGTAACTGGCCCTCAGCCGGTCAAGGTCGTTTCCGGCTGCGGTTGCGCCGTGGTTGATTGCGTCCTGGTACAGCGATGCTGCCGTGCGCGGCTCGGAGCCGTCGTCGATCTTGGGAAGTTGGCCGAGATAGTACGGATCGTAGGTGCGCGCGAGTTCATGCAAGGCCGCAGCGGGGGAAATTCGGACCACGGTTTGCAGGGCGACACGGGCTTCAATCACTTTGCCTCGCTGAAGCAACCGTCGAGCGAGGTCCATCCGTGCCGCCAATTGCGCCTTCGACAGATTTTCAGCTGGCGCTGGGTTATGTGGCGACAACACGATCGGTGCGCTCGCGAGGTGGCCTGCATCGGGGGGCGCAGGCCGATCGGGGCGAACGGCGACCAGCACGCCACCTGAAGATTGCCTGGATGGGGTGATGTTGGCCCGATTGGGCGGGGCCGGCTGTGGTTCCTCGCGCGGCGGTGCCGGGCCGGGCTCGGTCGGTAAGATATCGGGTTGCGCTGGCGCAGGCGCTGGAGCGGCTGCCGGCGGCGGGACGGAGGGTGGAGCTGACGGATTGATGAGTCGCGGCTGTTCGGTCGTCACAGGCGCAGGCGTGGCAGGGACCGGCGTTGCCGGTGGGGATGGCGGTACGGGGACTACTGCCGGGATGGGGGGGCGATAGGGTTCAGCAGGGGGCGCCGGGATGGGGGCTTGCCTCTGTTCCGGCTCTACAGGACGGGGCGCGTGCGGACCGGCTACGAGTGGTTCGGAAGTGCGTCTTGTTTCGCGAACGGCACTGGGAACGGAATGGTACTGATTGGGCTCGGCGCGGGCGATGCGCTTTGCAAGACGTGGATCCGCATGCGACTTTGCTGTCGGCTCGAGTTCTTTCATCTCGCCAGCGATGTAGGAGCATCCGCTGACGGCAAGAGGGACGATCGCAAACATTGCAAGCCTGAACCGGCCGCTCATGGTTTGGCGTGCCATGACTTGAATTCCTAATCTGCCGAGAATAGTTGAATGCATCCGGGCAGATGGAATCGATTCGCTGGTTGAACGCGACGGCCTCGGGGCAACAGCGCCTTCTCAACGGCAGTTTTTCCACAGCTAGGGCCGCGTTTTCGCGGCGATCGACCGAAAATTGAGCGGCATACGAACTGGGTTACTGACGCGAGGGTGGGCAGGCCGGGGCTTGTGGGGGCCGTGACCTCGATCTGCCGGTTCTTTTCGGGCCGATGCTTCGCTTGTCATGATGATCTGTGTCAGGTTCGCACAATCGTTCCACTTTGCGACGCCGAGTTACCGGGGTTGAACCAATAAGTCTCTGTGATTCATGTTATTTGTTCGCGGCCTTTACCAATTCTAATTAAGCCGATCCTATCGTTTGCCTACGGATTGCCGAGCGAGTTTCGGCAAATTGGCTCAATCGATAAGGAGTTCATTACATGGCGCGATTGGAAAATTCTTCGCGTGATATCGTGGAATTCGCCGCCAACGGTGGTGCGCCGGACGCACTTTTCGAATTAGGACTGATCTATGCGAGCGGCCGGGAAGGCGAGCAGGATTTCGTAACTGCCCACAAGTGGTTCAACCTGGCTGCTCTGCGCGGTAACGTCGAAGCCAAGCGCTACCGGCTCGAGCTTTCCCGGGAAATGACGAAGGCACAGGTCGCGCAGGCCCAAAAGCTCGCCCGGGCTTGGATCGCTTCTCACTGATAGTTCGTGGCCAGGCGCCGTAAGAATTGATGTCAGTTGGGGTTTTGCCAGAATAGGGTGCGGATGGCTGTCAGCAGCGATCCGGCAATATCTGTCCCGTCAGCAGCGGCTGAAAAGGGACGCCACACAATTCCATGTTTTTTTCAGAGTGCCTTCGACTGCTCCACCTGCTTTGCGCATGGTTTCGTCAGCGGCTGAAATCTGTTCCTTGGACTTCGACACGGTATTGCGGGCCAACTCCTCGAGGGTTTTAGGCGGTCCGTTCGTGGCGGGCTGGGGGGGCTGTCGGGCATCCGAAGGCTGTCCCTGCACTTGCGCTTGTCCGTCCGGCGCGGCTTGGCCTGTTGGCGGCGCCACAGTCGGTGAAAGCTTGGCCAAGTCGATCTCTTGCGCTACCCCGATGCACGGTCCGGCGTAAGAAGTCGTCACCCGGCAGCTCTGATGGGAACCCGAGCGCGCCAGCTCTGTCATGCAAACATATTCGGTTGCTCGGCCGGCACCTCGAAAGTTCTGGACCTTGTCGCCGTCCTTGATCGTGCAACGATAGATCTGGTCGGGGTCTTTGCATTCGACGCAAACGCCCTGCGCCGAGGCACTGCCAGCGGCAAGTGCGGCGGTTACGGATGCGGCGATGGCGGTCGCTTTTGGAGACATGACCACTTTCGAATTTTGTTCCCCGCGAGTGTGACAACTCCGCGATTAATGAGGCAATCATGCGGCGTTTCGGTCCCGCTCACGGCATACCATTGCTTCCATGGAGGCGGTAGCCAGATCTTTCCCGAAGGCGGGCGTAGTAGGCATCGAGTGCCGGCAGCTTCGGCTTGTCGAAATCGATCGCCATCCAACGATGCACCATCATGCCGGCGGGAATGTCGGCCAATGTGAAATTGTCGCCGGCGAGATACGGCGAGCCGGATTCGAGATGGGTGGCAAGACGGGTCATCTGCTTGTTCCAGTCGGCGGCCCCCCAGGCGATGACCTCGGGAATGTCATGCGGCTTGATGCCGAGAACCTTGCCCTGAAACACGGGGCGCATCCCGCTTCCAAGATCTGTATTGCCGTAGTCCATCCACTGCTCGACAATCGCCCGCTTCTGCAACTCTGCAGGATACAGGTCGTGGCGGCCAAGCTTGGTGCACAGATAGCGTAGAATGGTGTTGCTCTCGCGCAGGATGAAGCCATCGTCGTCGACCACGGGGACAGCGCCGAAAATCGATACTTTCATGAACTCGGGGTCGGTCGTGGGGCGGTGGTCGCGGCCCCAGTCCGTGCGATCATAGGATTGGCCGATCTCCTCGCACAGCCATAAAACCTTGCGAACATTGAGCGAGTTCGGCCGGCCGTAGATCTTGAACATGTTCTGCCTCGTCGAGTGGGCGGTCTATTTCTCGAGTGCGTAGCCGGTTCCACGCACCGTGCGTATAGGATCGGTCTCGCCGTCATGAACGAGAGCCTTGCGTAAGCGGCCGACGTGGACATCGACGGTCCGGTCGTCGATCTCCGCTGCGGAGCCCCATACCAGATCGAGCAGGCGGGCACGCGTCAGTACCCGGCCGCGGCTTTCCATCAGCGCTTCCAGGAGGCGATACTCCGTAGGCCCGAGAGCCACCTCGCGTGTCGCTCTCAGCACCCGGTGGGCCGCGCGGTCCAGGGTGATGTCGCCCACGAC
Source organism: Bradyrhizobiaceae bacterium (assembly GCA_947475855.1). Classification (GTDB taxonomy): domain Bacteria; phylum Pseudomonadota; class Alphaproteobacteria; order Rhizobiales; family Hyphomicrobiaceae; genus CAMDPA01. The sequence continues at coordinate 6,750 of CANJPN010000125.1, read as the reverse complement.
TACCAATTCCTCGACGCGCTCGGGCGAGACTCGGCGCAGCAGCGCTTTCACGCGCGCCAGAAGTTCGGGGACCGAAAACGGCTTGACGATGTAGTCGTCGGCTCCAGTCGACAGGCCCCTCACCCGGTCGACTTCCTCGCTTCGCGCCGTCAGCATTACGATGGGGAGGCGCGCAGTTTTGTCAGTGCGTCGCAAACGTCCACACAACTCGATGCCGGAGATGTCCGGCAGCATCCAGTCGAGAATGAGGAGATCGGGCGTTTCTTCATCGAGGAGCAGCTTTGCCTGATCGCCTTCGCTCGCGGTGGTAACAGCGTAGCCTTCGTTTTCGAGGTTGTAGCGGAGCAGCTCCACCAATGACGGATCATCCTCGACGACGAGTATTCGAACCGGCATCCGATAGCTACCTTGCGATCGTCGATAGTTGGTCAGTTTTTGCCGTTGATGGCAGACGCGCTCGCAGTGTCGTCCTGCTTGGGCCGATCATCGGTCAAAATGCGGCCAGTGACGAGATAGTGGATATTCTCGGCGATGTTGGTGGTGTGGTCGCCGATCCGTTCGAGGTTCTTAGCTCCGAACAGCAGGTGGGTACATAGCCCGATTATGCGCGGATCTTCCATCATGAATGTCAGGAGCTCGCGGAACACCGAGTTATAGAGGGCATCGAGGCTTTCGTCCGCACGCCAAACGGCCATGGCTTTGGCGTCGTCCTTGGCGCCGAGGGCATCGAGCACGTCCTTGAGTTGGCGTGCGGCGAGCTGGCTCATGTGCCCCATTCCAGCGATCAGCTGCTTAGGGTGGTTTTCACCGGCGATCGCCTGGGCGCGCTTGGCGATGTTCTTGGCAAGATCGCCAATGCGCTCAAGGTCGCTGCCGATCTTGAGAACCGTCATGATGTGCCGCAAGTCGTTGGCCATAGGCTGCCGCTTGGCGATCAGTTGAATCGCGCGATCCTGCAGTCTGCGTTCCAGATCGTCGATCTTCTTGTCACTTTGGACGGCCTTGGCGGCGAGCTCGGGATCGCGCCGCTGCATCGCGATGCTGGCATCTCGCAGCAGCGCTTCGGCCAATCCACCCATCTGGGATGTGAGGCTGTCCAGCTCCGCAAGTTCGGCATCGTAGGCATGGACGATGTGGCTAGCCATGCGAGTCTCCACGAACATGGTCGCCGCCAAACAATTCGGCCGAACCTGTGTGACAGTACATCGGTCATATGACAGATCAAGCTACCGAAGCCGGGTACATTTCAGACCCTTTTCAGCTCGGCGCCTTTTGTCCGCTCGGGCGGCGGAACTCCGGTGTGGATGGCAGGCCCCAGATGTCGCGCTGCTGGTTGGGATCCCAGACCTTCGGCTTCTGAGGCCGGTCGCGATGCCAGGGACGCGGTTCGAAATAGCCGAGATCCTCGTCGCGCATGATGTCCAAGTCGCAGAACAGTTCGACGATCTGGTCGGCAGGATTGCGATGATAGGTGGCGATGTTATGCCCTGGGCCATGGCGAACCGGTCCCCAGAGGATCTCCTTGTGCTCGCGTCCGAGGATGTCGCAGGCCTGAGTCAGATGGTTCACATCGCGCAGCTCGAACGCGATGTGCTGCATCGCATTCGAGTTGGCGCGCAGAAAGTTGACCGAGTGATGCTCGCTGCCGCAGCGCATAAATGCGAAGTAATCGCCAATCCAGTCGGACAGGCGGCAGCCCAGCACGCGCGAATAGAATTCGACCATCTCCTGCGGATTTGGGCAAAAGAATGCGATGTGGCCGAGCTTAAAGGCGCCGACGCCACCAGGTGAGGGATCGGACTCGAGGAAATTCCAGCTCGTGAACAGCTCGATCATGGTGCCTTTCGGGTCGACGAAGCTCAATACCCTGTTCACGCCGGGCAAGGGGTCGCTGACGATTTGGCATTGCAGTCCGAGGTCGAACAGCCGGCGGGCGCCTGTGGCGAAATCGAGGTCAGGGCCTACTTCAAGCGCGATTTTCGAGCAGTGATCGCGGTCCGACTTTTCGAGCACGATGGCGAGCAGGCCCACACGAGAGCCGAGATAGGCATGCGTGGCATCGCGCGCGATGAGGTGGAGGCCGACGATGTTCTCATAGTAGTCGATCTGCCGGTCGAGATCCGTTGTCTCGAAAGTGGCGTGGCCCAGACGTTTTGCCTTGATCATGTTTCCTGCCGCTTCATCGTTTCGCGCGTTCTGCTTAGTCCTGCTGGGACGCACGATAAGCCACCCTTGGACTTCCCTGCAATGCATGGAGGGGACCGAATGCAAAAAGGGCGGCTCGAAAGCCGCCCTCTGCAAAATTCGTGTCGTTGCCGGTCGTGCTGGGCGCTGCGTGTCAGCGGCCGAGAACGGCGAGGCTTACGCGGGCTACGCCCGAGCCGACCATGCCGACAGCCGAGGCCGCGGCGCGCGACAGGTCGATCACGCGACCGGCGATGTAAGGTCCGCGATCGTTGATGCGGACGGTGACAGCGCGGCCGTTGTTGAGGTTCGTGACGCGCACCATGGTGCCGAACGGAAGCGTCTTGTGGGCGGCCGTCATTGCGTTCGGGTTGAACCAGCCGCCCGAAGCGACGCGCTGCGGCTGCCAGTAATAGGATGCGATGCCGGAGCCGCGCATGGCGCCGCCGGTGAGGCTGGTGGTGGTGCGGCGGGTCGAGCGGCGGCTGGCGCGTGGCGCGAAGTCATCGCTCTGAGTTGCCACGCGCTGGCGAGTGGCACGTGTGCTGCGCGTGGTGCGGGTGGATCGGCGCTCAGCCCGGGCGGGCCGTTCGGCAGTGCTGCGGTCAGAGAAGCTGTAATCGCCGACGTAGGCAGAAGCGGGCGTGGCGCCGAGGCCGAATGCGGTCATCGTCAGAGCGGCGCTAAACGCCATGATCATGCGGTTCATGGAACCTCCATTTACTTCGTCGTTGGACACTCGTTGGCTTCAAGTGCGTCGGCGCCCGAGTGCAGGGAGAGGTTTGGGGGACGCATGCGCGCCTCGTACCAATCGACCTCGTCCGTCATCTCGTCTCCCGGCGCCGACTTGCTTGTCGAGCCTACCGGGGAAGTTCATGCGCCGCCGTAGCGGAACACCGGAAAGCCTTATGGCCTCATTCATTCATCAAGGTTGCAGCGGATCCGGTCATCGGACTAAGCATTCGGGGTCGTGGCGCGTCAATAAGGGCGTTGTCGCAGGCATTTTGTGATGTTTTTGTTTTGTTCCCTTTGTGATTGCCGTTGTTCTTTCTCGTCATGCGCGATTGTCTTGCTCGTGAAACTCTGCCTTCGGAATTCGCATGGTGCGCGATGAGATCGCGGGTGCGCCGAGGTCGTGAAGCATTTCCAAATGCTGGTGATTTGCTGTGTAGCGACACCGATGCGGAGACGCGAGGCGCGCGCCAGGCGCAGATGGAACCTGAGCGCGGGCACACTTCGCCGCCCAGGATAGGCTGGATGTTTCGCTTGAATTAGCGGTCTGGTTCGGCGATGACATGAGAGAAAGCGGGACAGACCGAAGCGTCGTCGTTTCCGCGTGAGAAGGAACCATAGAGAGCCATGTCACGACAAGCGTCAGAGGGCATGGAGGCGGCCGCGGCTCCCTCGTTCGCAGAGGCGCTTCATATTTGGCTCAAGATCGGGCTGCTTTCGTTTGGCGGTCCAGCCGGGCAGATCGCACTGATGCACAAGGTGCTGGTCGACGAGAAGCGGTGGATCGACGAGCCGCGCTATTTGTCCGCGCTCAACTTCTGCATGCTTCTGCCGGGGCCGGAGGCGATGCAGCTTGCGACTTACGTCGGCTGGCGGTTGCATGGCGTGGCAGGGGGGCTTGCCGCAGGGCTGCTGTTCGTCTTGCCAGGATCAATGGTGGTGCTGGCGTTGAGCATGCTCTATGCGGCGTTTGGAAAGCTGCCGGTCGCGGAGGCGCTGTTTCTCGGCGTCAAAGCCGCTGTTCTGGCGATCGTGATCGAGGCCCTGCTGCGCGTTGCCAAGCGAGCCTTGAAAGGTTCGATGGACTGGATGATCGCGGGGGCGGCGTTCGTCGGCATATTCATGCTCGCGCTGCCTTATCCGCTAATCGTTCTCGCTGCAGGGCTGGTCGGGTACTTTCGGGCCATGGGTTCAAGTGGGAATGAGAAGGCAGTGCCTGTAGCGAGCGTGCCGCTGTCCAGCACGCTGAGGACGATCGCACTGTGGCTCGCGATCTGGATCGTTCCCCTTGCCTTGGTGACGTACCTGTTCGGCCGTGGCCATGTGATGGCGGAACTCGGCTGGTTCTTCTCCAAGCTCGCTGTGGTGACGTTCGGCGGGGCCTATGCGGTACTCGCCTACATGGCGCAGGACGTGGTTGAGCACTACCGCTGGCTCGCCCCGCTGGAAATGCTCGATGGGTTGGGTCTCGCCGAAACGACGCCGGGTCCGCTGATCCTCGTCACGGAGTTCGTCGGCTATCTTGCGGCCTACCGGCACGGTGACGGCGCGTTGGGTCTTGCGCCTTGGGCGAGTGGAATGCTTGGCGCGGTGGTGACGCTGTGGGCCACGTTTGCTCCGTGCTTCCTTTGGATCTTCGCCGGGGCGCCCTATGTCGAGCGGCTCAACACGGAGCCGCGGTTGAAATCGGCTCTGGCGGCGATCACGGCGGCCGTCGTTGGCGTTATCCTGAACCTGACGATCTGGTTTGCGCTCAATGTGCTGTTTGCAAATGTCAACTTGGTGACCGCTGGACCGGCGCAGCTACATGTGCCGCAGCTTGCATCGCTGAGCCTGCCGGCGCTGATGCTGTCGGTGATCGCTGTGGTGATGCTTTTCGTGTTGCATCGGGGGGTAATCCTGACGCTGGCGGTGTGCGGTGCGACAGCATTGGGATTGCGATGGCTGGGGATGTGATCGATGGGCGGGAGAGGGTGCAGGGGCTACGGTTCGGGCGCCGCGGGGGCGGAATAATCGCAATCGCATCGTCCTTGCAATTTGCTGCGACCACCAATATAGGCTGATCCCGTCCGGAGACGTGGCCGAGTGGCTGAAGGCGGCGGTTTGCTAAATCGTTGAGCTCAGTAATGGGTTCCGTAGGTTCGAATCCTATCGTCTCCGCCATATTCCCATTGAAATAAAAAGAAAATTTGACGCTTACGTCTAGCCGCCCTACCATCCGCCCTAACGCGCCAACTCGGTCGAACGCGAACAGATGCGGCTTTCTGCGACCGATTGACTCGGTTCCCCACTAAAGGTCATAGCCTATGGAGGGGGGACGAGATGGTTGACACATCCAAAAACATTCCCGCCGATCACACTAAGGCATCGGCTTGCTGTGCTTCTCGCTTTGAGCGGCTGCAGCACGACGTTTGTGCCAGAGGCAATCGGTGGCAGCCGATCAGATGGCACGGTCACAATGGCATACAGTTTTGGGATGTTTCAGAAACCAGTTGTAGATTGGGCCCAGGTCGATACTAGCGCTGCACAGCGTTGTGCAGTCTGGGGCTATACGTCCGCTCAACGTTTAGGCGCAGGTCGGCAGCCGTGCAACCGCTTCAACGGTTATGGCAACTGCGTCGAGTGGAACGTTTTGATCGACTACCAGTGCACCGGGGCCCCTGCGCGATAGCTCTGTTGCGCCTGAATCACGGTTGCAATTCCACCGTGCTCCATGCCGTCTCGCGCCTCAAGAATGTGACTGCGCTTCGTTGTTTCTCGTTGTTGGCCGCTGCGCACAACGCCATGCTGTTGGCGTGCTGCGTTCGATGCCGAGTGCCGCTACGAGGCTGTTCGGTCGCGATTGGATGACAAGGACACCTCGCCAATGGCAACGACCCGCTCGATTTCCGATCTGACCATTCGCACCGGGCCGCAGATCCGCGCCGGCCGCGCGTTGCTTGGCTGGCGTCGTACCGATCTCGCCAGGGCCGCGAACCTGCACCCCAACGCCGTCGCCTATTGGGAACGGCGGGAACGGCTGCCGCGCCGCGAGGAAGTGGGTTGCCGCCGAATCCGTGAAGCGCTCGCGCAAGCTGGCGTTGTCGCGGTCAACGTCCCCGCGCCAGGTGTCTGCCTCTTGCCTCGATCGGCTCGCCCCGCTCCTTCGCTCGACGCCACGCCGCCGGCACCGTCCGAAGCCGTGTTGGCTGGTGCGCCTCGCGTCCCGACGATGAACCCCTCCGAGATGCCCGCACCCCAGCCACAACCAGGCACAACCGTCGGCTGCCTTGCGTTCGCTGGGTAGCTGCGAGTCGATTGGCGTTGTGTCTCGCGGCCAGTTTTGTCACCCCATAAGGGGACAGATCTGGCTGTTGTGCTTCGCAGACAATTTTCCGGCCCCATAACGCGCGCGGCTCCCGTTGTGCACAAGGCACAGGTGCGCCACTGTTTTAACAGTGAAAAGAACAGTGCAGCGCCGCACGGCTGGCGATGTGTGCGAGAGACAGCAAAGACACGTACGCGCGGGCGCGCGAGGGAGTCCAGTGTTCACTGATCCGGTTGCTATGGCGGCCTTTGATTTGTTCGTGATACGCATATCCAGGAGCGATTGCTCCGATGCGGGGGAGTTTTCATGAGAGTGTTCTTGGTTGCCGCGCTCTCGTGCGCGTTGATGGGTTGCGCTGGGCGCTCACCCCAAATGGTCCCGGTTGTTCAAGCCACCGATCAGCACATGTCGTGCGAGATGATCATGGCGGAAGTGAAGATCAACAACGACAAGATTTCCGAACTCTCCGGTGAGGAGGGCAAAAAGGTCGCTCAGAATGTCGCCGCTGGCGTGGTCGGGCTTGTTGT
>CANJPN010000124.1 GCA_947475855.1 Bradyrhizobiaceae bacterium | reverse complement strand
GTCCGTGTCCGGATTTGCTTGGTTGTCGCAAACCCGAGCCATCTGTGATTCGGACCATGACCGCCCCCTCAGGGGCTGTGGACAGCGGGGAAGAAATTTTTTTGGCGCCCCGCGGCGTTGCTCTCCGGTCGGCCAACGGCCTCCCTACGCGCAACGCCGCGGGGCCCCTTGCCTCCCCCGCCTCGTACACCACGTCCTGGGACGCGCCCAGGTTTCGTCGGCGGACTTACAGGCCTTGGGCATTGACCTTATGCAGAATGCCAGCCTGCTTGCGCTTGAAGCAAGAGTACCAGTCGGCGCAATTTACTGCTGGGGCCTGCAGATTAGCCTTATCGCCTGCCGCCCGTGGCGAAAAGGGGTTTTCACCAACATGCAGTTGTGGACCAGCCTGACGCGCGAGGGAGGTTTGTGGAGAATGCGAGCGCACGCTCATGAGAACAAGCAGCGCCGCTACCAATCTGGAGTGATACCAACCAAATTGGTGCCGTTCCTGGAAACCTACTTAAATCAGCACCGAACGGATCTTTGCAGGTTGAGCGGCTACGCGGGTAATGCCCTTTGGATCAACGAGAAGGGGCGACCTATGACACCGCAGCAGTTCCTCGACACGTTCTCGCGTCTGACCGAGCAAAAATTCGGCGAGCGCGTTACGGTTCATACGGTGCGAAAGATCGCTGCTACCACCATGGCATTGCACGATCCGGTGAACGTTCATCAGGTGCAGGGAATCTTGGGGCACGCAGAATATAGTACCAGTGAGAATTCTTACGTGCTGGCTGGGGCGGTCCAGGCGCACAGCGATTTGGACGCAACGATCGATATCCTCGCGCGTGCCGCGAGAGAGCGCCGCCGTTTGGCCCGGCGCGACAAGTCCTGACGATCCTCGTGATCCATGATGAGTGGGTCCACGTGGAGACGTGGAGCGTCCGCTAATCTTCTGGATATGGCTTCTGCAGTAAACCTACTGTTACTTCATGTGGGCGGTTTATCTTTCAATCATGGGGGTCGATACCGATGAACGATTGCGCCGCTCGGTGTAAGCCCGCACAGATTTGCTCACTTGCAGAGTAGCATAACCTGAGGCGAACCGAGCTGCTCAGGCAACCGCGCAAGGCCGGCAACTTTGCCTTCGACGTGGAAACCCCTGCATAATCCCCCTCAGAAAGCTTGGTTCCGGGAGTTTCATGAGATCGCATGCTCTGCAAATCCTGCTGTGAGCGGAACGAAGGCCACGACAGGATGAGCAGCAAGCAAGAGATATCCCGAGCCCTACCGTTGCGGCGTGGGCTGAGCGAAGTGGAGGCAGCGATCTATCTGTCTCTGTCGCCGTCCTTCTTCCGTCGGCTTGTGTCTCAAGGAGTGATGCCGCGCCCGCGTGTTGCCGGCGCGCGGCGCATATGGGACGTTGAGGAGTTGGATCTCGCATTCAAGGCTCTGCCACGCGAAGGGGGCGAAGATGCCTTATTCGGTGGCGACGGCGAAAACAGCTGGGCGGACTATCAGTGACTTTGATCAAGTTGAAGTACATCGATCGGTTCGTCGATCGCCATGGCCGCGAGCGCCTTTACTTCCGGCGCGACCGTGGCCCACGCATCCCCTTGCCCGGACGCCCCGGCTCGCCGGAGTTCATGGCGGCTTACGAGATTGCGGCCCTGGGCGGGGGCGCCGAGCAAGGCCCTAAGCTCCGCGGCGAACCCGGTACGTTCGACCGGCTGGTGCAGGACTACTTCACGGCCCCCGAATTCCTCGATCTCGCAACGTCTAGCAAGAAGTCCTATCGGAGCGTCATTGAACGTTTGATCGAAGAAGAGAAAATCGGACATCGGCTGGTTCGCGAGATGACGCGCGAGCATGTCAAGCGTATCATTTCCAAGCGTCACGAAACGCCGGGCGCAGCCAACAGCGTGCTGCAGAAACTCAAGGTGTTGCTCCACTTCGCCATCGACAACGGTTGGAGAAAGGACGATCCGACCTTGCGCATCAAGAAGTTCTCCAAGGGCGAGTTCCATACTTGGACCGAGGAAGAGCTCGCCCAGTACGAGCGCAAGTGGCCGATCGGCACGACCGAGCGGTGGCCTATGCGCTGCTGCTCTACACCGGCCAGCGCCGCTCTGATGTGGTGACAATGTCGTGGGCCGATGTGAAGGACGGCACCATTTGCGTGACGCCGCTAAAGACCAAGCGGACGAGTGGCGTGAAGCTCTGGATTCCGATCCATCCTGCGCTGCAACAGGTGCTGGATGCGGCCGATCGCGACGGCGAGGCGATCCTACAGACGGCTTTTGGCCAGCCGTTCACGTCGAACGGCTTCGGCAGCGGGTTTATGGCGGTAAAGATCGAAAAGGCGGGATTGCCAGAACGTTGCGTGACTCACGGCCTTCGCAAGGCTGCGGCGCGCCGGTTGGCGGAAGCGGGCTGCACCGCGAACGAGATCGCCGCCATCACCGGTCACGCCACGCTTGCCGAAGTCTCGCGCTACACGAAAGCGGCCGAGCAGCGGAAGCTTGCTCAGGCGGCCATGCGCCGCCTTTCGCCCCCGAAACCGAGGAAGGATTCCCAAACCGATCCGCGAGGGTTGGGAATCCTGCCGAAAAATCTCAATACTTCAAAGGGCCTGGAAGAGGGTTGGTGGAGCCGAGGGGAATCGAACCCCTGACCTCTGCAGTGCGATTGCAGCGCTCTCCCATCTGAGCTACGGCCCCATGAGCGCGAATTTCTAGAGGGGTCGCCGCCTTGTTGTCAAGCAACCCCACAGGAGACGCCGCAAACGCGGTCGGCGCGGGCGCCGCATCGCAACATTCGATCACGGCGTCAGTTGGTGAACCAGAAGAAACCACCGCCGCCGCTGCGGTTGACAGGCCGTCCGGCTGTGCCTCGCGAACGTCCCGACGAACCGCGAGCCCGCGGTCCGTCGTCATCGTCGTAGGAACTGGCAACACGACGGGCAGGAGCGCGTCCGATCAGCGAGGTACGCACGGAGTTGAGGTCTTGGGTCTTGCGCGCAACATGACTTAGCCGGCCATCGAGTGCACCATGGAGCCGTGCTTCGTGGCCGTAGACGTCGCGATAGCTTTGTATCTTGCCATCGTCGTCCACCACGATCGTGAAGTACGTGATGTGCACGCCGATCTCGCCGGGCACCGGAACCTGGTTCTCGGGCTTGCCGCGCGCGAGGCTCGCGACCCGCGTTGGCGACCACCCGCCGGTCTCCGCAAAGATCATCTCCGCAAAGCGCATCGGATTCCTGACGCGTACGCAGCCATGGCTGAACGCACGCATCTCGGCGTTGAAGAGCGCTTTGGATGGCGTATCGTGCAAGTACACGTCGTGCTTATTTGGGAACAGGAACTTGACCATGCCAAGTGCGTTCGACGGCCCAGGCGGCTGCACGATGCTGACCTTGCGGATGTCGACCGCACGCCAATTGATCGACGAGGCCGAAACCTCTCGGCCGCGATACGACATCCTCCAGCCGCGGCTGCCGACCGGATCGCGCCCGGCCAGCAGACCTGGAAGCAGTTCCTTGACCTTGATGCTCGGCGGCACGCCCCAGCCAGGCTGGAACACCACGGTCTCCATCTTCTTGGAGAAGATGGGCGTCTGGTTGGCGACGCTGCCGGTGACCACGCGCTCGACGTGAATCGGCTTGCCGTCCTTCATCATCCGCAACTGGAACTCGGGGATGTTGACCATCACGTGGAGGTGGCCGAGGTCGTCGGGCATCCAGCGCCACTGCTCCATGTTGAACAGCACGCGTTCGGCAGTGACCGGCGGCGGCGCAGCGGGTGCAGCAACCTTCTTCTTCTTTTTCCCGGGACGCCTGCCCGCGGTTTCTTCCTCAGCGGCTTCCGCGACCACGGGCGGCGATGGCGGCTCGACCTTGCCGGCGCGCAGCGAAAGGTAGAGCTGCCGCAGCCGCTCGAAGTGCGGATGCTTCGGATGCAGTTGGCGCAAATAGTCGTCGGTCGAGGCAGCAGCCGCGATATCGGTTAGCACCTTGGCTGGCGAGACGAGATTTGCCGTCCGATCGATGGCGTCGGTCAAATGCGATGGATCGATCCGGCCCCCACGCGCATGCCGGGCGTATTTCAGAACGGCAAGCGAAAGCTGCGCTTCTGCATCGGCGAGCGCATTGAGGTCGCTGGAAGCGAGCTTCGGCAAGTCGAAGTTCGAAGCCTTCAGGCCCCAGTCATCGGCTTTCCCGATCTCGTCGATCGCGGCCCTGGCTCTGCGAGAAAGTGCCGCTGCCTCGATCCACAGCGGCTTGTCCGGGTTGGCCGCGTAGTAGGCCTTGATTGCGGCGAGATCGTCCGTGTGTGCAGCCGCTTTTCCGAGCACTTGCGCGCGTTCGCCCGCGCGCATCGCGAGTGTTGGCTCCGCAGGAGCGGCGCGCATGCTCTCCGTCTGTGATGGTGCGCCCGCCGCATCGACGGTTTGGGCGAATACGGGATTTGTCAGCCTGGAACTTGGGAACAAGAGACCTATTGCCAGAGCGATTGCCAGAGCGGATGCCGATCCGCCAGGTACTAACTTCATTGCCCAAACCCTCCTGACTGCGCGGCGAAACTAGCGCAGGTCTCCGAACATGGAAAGTCGCCAACCGCAGTAAGTGTTGCGCGGCAAAGCTCACAAACGTGTCAGAGGCGACGGCCATGCCGCGTGACCGTCGCCGAGTGTGCAGGTGAACGCCGATTGCGGCATGGGCAAGTCACCGGCGCGGCAACACTGCTGCCGGCCACTCGTGTTCCGGCTCCGACATTTGCTTCCCACCGCAGCTTGGTAGCGAGCAAATGTCAGATGCGCTACACCAGCCTTAGGTCGTGCGCGGTTCGAGACCGTATTCCTGCATCTTCCGATAGAGAGTGGAACGGCCGATGCCGAGGCGCTTGGCGACCTCCGTCATGTGGCCGCGATACCGGCCGAGTGCGAGGCGGATCATGTCGGCCTCGATCTCGTTGAGTGGCCGCACTTCGCCGCCGTCGTCGACGGCGGGAATGCCGAGCGCGGTGCCGTTGGCTCCGTCCTTGAGTTCAACTGTGCGCGGAACCGTGTCCTCCGCTCCAAGCAGCGCCGGGCCCGTGTAGGCAGGCGCCTTCTGTACCACGGATGGCGCGGCCGGAATTTCAGCCGTGAACCCGTCGACCTGGGCGGCGATCTGCGGGAATTCCGAAACCGTGAGTTCCGATGCATCGGCCAAAACGATCGCGCGGAACATGGCGTTCTCAAGCTGGCGTACATTGCCCGGCCAAGAATAGGCCGACAACATCCGAAGTGCCTCGGGGCTGAGGGAGGAGACCCGTTTGCCCTCTTCGGCCGCGAACCTGGCGATGAAATGCTGGGCGAGTTCGGCCACGTCGCCGAGCCGCTCACGCAGCGGCGGTACCCAGACCGGGAAGACGTTGAGGCGATAGTAGAGATCCTCGCGGAACTTGCCTTCTTTCACCTGCTGGATCATGTCTCGGTTGGTGGCCGAGATGAGCCGGAAATTGACCTTGACGGGGCGTTTCGAGCCGACGGGATCGATCTCGCCTTCTTGCAGTGCGCGCAGCAGCTTCACTTGCGCTTCGAGCGGAAGCTCGCCGACTTCGTCGAGGAACAACGTGCCGCCGTCGGCTTCCTGGAACTTGCCGATGCGCCGATCCGTGGCGCCGGTGAACGAACCCTTCTCGTGACCGAACAGGATCGACTCGACGAGGTTTTCCGGGATCGCGCCGCAGTTTACGGTGACGAACGGCTTCGACCGCCGCTCGCTCTCGCCCTGGATGGCCCGCGCGATCAGCTCTTTGCCGACGCCGGATTCGCCCTCGATCAGGACGGGAATGTTGGATGCCGCCGCACGCTTGCCGAGCGCAATGACCCGGTGCATCGCGTCGCCGCGGATGATCAAGTCTCCGAACGTCAGCGTGCCTTCGGCGCGCTTCTTGATGCGGGTGATCTCGCCGGCGAGGGCCTCGATCTTGAGCGCGGAGCGCATCGAGACCTCGAGCCTTTCAGGGCTTGCAGGCTTGACGACGAAGTCGACGGCGCCAGCGCGCATCGCGCCGATGGCGCTGTCGATCGATCCGTTTGCGGTGAGTACGATGATCGGTGGAACCGAGGCCTTGCCATGCAAATGGGCCAGAACGGCCGAGCCGTCTGTACCGGGCATGACGAGATCCAAGAGCACGAGGCTGATGGCTTGGTGGTCCGCCGCTTCGATGATTTGGATAGCCTGCTCGCCGGAGCTTGCAGTCTGGGTCTCGAATCCGAATCGCTTGACGGTCTCTTCGAGAATGCGGCGTTGGGCCGGATCGTCGTCGACGATGAGTACGCGCTTGGGCATATCTACTCTACAGGACGCAAACAAAACGCGATCGGCGGAAGGCCCGAAAGGGGCCCGGCGCAAACACTGTCCGTGAGCCGATCAACTGGCGGACAGGCCCAAGTTGCCCTAGAAGGGTAAATGTATCGTTTCGGGACGCGTCGAATTTTGGCTCAGGTACGAACTTTCGCCCTTTGGTTGCCATTGCAGCCGTTCCATAACGGGCCGCACCGCCACAAATGGCAAGCCAAGGCGATGTCCGTCCAAACGCCCCAATGCGGCCGTTGCAGGTGTTCCGGTCCCGGCCGCGCGCATGTTGAGTTCCTGCGGTGGTTCCGCCGGTGGACTGGACGTCTGCCGCGCGCTCGTGCTCCAATTCAAGGCCGGATCATCGATCTCCATGGCGATGAACACGGATCGTGCGACCGGCCAGAAGGCGTCATGCGTGGGGTATGTTCGATGGGCAGCAAACAGCAATCAGGACCCCGGCGATCTGCGTGTGGGATTGGCTCGATCTTTGTGACTGGGGCTCTGGCTTCGCTTGCCATGATTTTCACGGGCGCTGCGAACGCCGACATGGCCGACTGGGAGCACGACTGGGTCGCGCTGACGGTCGCGCAGAACGGCACCTGGGGGGCGGCCACCAACGCCAATCTGACCCGCGCGATGATGCAGGCGATTCGTGATTGCGCGAGAAAGTCCGGCCCGACGGGCAACGACTGCGGCGCGGAGATCACCACCGTGCGGGCGTCGTGGAGCATCGCTTATGCCTGTGGCGACTACACGTTCATCTCGAATGGCGCGACCTCCGCCGACGCCCGCATCGCCGCGATCGAGCGCGCCATCGACCTGAAGGAAATAGTCGGAATCGCAATGCCGCCGTGCGCGCTCGTCGTCGCGGTAGATCCCGACGGACGCATCCTTCCGACCGCGCCGCAGAAGGAAATCCTGTCGATCCCGGCCAGCGGCCGCTGACTTTATTTTTTCTGCTGCAGCGCCGCTTTCGTTTTCGCGATCAACTCAGGGGGGGCGGCATAAATGTCAGCCACCACTTTCTGCACTGTCTCTCCAGGTACTGCGTCGACGTCGAGCTTCAGTTTCGTCGCTTCCGCCTTGAATTGTGAATCGGCCATCGTCGCGCCGAAAGCCTTGCGCAGCGCCACGACGCGCTCCGGCGGCGTCTCGGCCGGCAGGATGTAAGGCCGCCCGAACTGGCTCTGGCTGAAGAACAGGTTGAGGATCGATCTCTGCTCGTCGGTCTTGGCAAACGAGATCGCGAGCGGCACCCCGGCCGCGTTGAGCTCGGGATGGCCCGTCGAATGCGTCTGCAGGATCACGCGCATCCGGCTTTTCACCGGCCCTTCCGGGAACCAGTCGCCCTGCGTCACCGAGATCGACGGCCAGGCGAGCCCGCACGCGCCCTGCGCCTCGCCCTTGTCGATGGCGAGCGCGATCTCCCGGCTCCCGGCATAACCCATCACGATGCGGAACTTCGCACCCACCGTGTTGGCGAGGATTTGCGCGTAGTCGGCGGTTGAGCTGGCATTGCTCGCCGCGATGATGATTTCCTTCTGTAACGCATCGGCGAAGGTCGCGACCGGCGCGTCGGCGCGGGCGATGCAGATGTAGACGTCGTTGTTGGCGCTGCCGAGATAGTGGAACTTCGCCGGCTCGTGCTTCACCGGAATGGTACCGAGCAGCGGTTCGAAGATCACGCCGGACTGCGGTGCGCCGATCGTGGTGCCGTCCTTCGGCCCGATCGTCGCGAGCTGATTGGCGAGCACGTTGCCGCCCGCGCCGGGCTGGTTCGAGACGATGAAGCCCGGATTTCCTGGCACGTGCCGGCCCATGTGGCGCGCGATCATCCGCGTGTAGGTATCGTAACCGCCGCCCGCCGAAGAACCGACGATGATCGTGATCTGCCGTCCCTTGAAGAACTCGGCGACCGACTCTTGCGCGATGGCGGGCGCCGTGATCAGCGTCGCCATGGAGATCGTCGCAAGACCAAGCGTTGCTGCGCCTCGCAGACCAATGGAACGAGTTTGCATTCTCATAGTCCTCCCCGCGTGCCGCGCGATCCCGCACTCTGCTTCTTGAACGCCTTGTAACGGGGATTTCCCCTCCGCGCCAATCCCTGGCTTTACCGGGCTGCGCCCACAACCCGAACCTGCGAGCTATCGATCCGGGTCTATAGTTGCTAGCTTCCCAGAAACAACGACGCGACACCGGGAGGAAGCCATGCAGCGCAGGGATTTCATTGGGTTTGCAGGTGCGGCGGCTGCGGCTTGGCCATTGAGCGGGCACGCACAGCAACCGGCACGGCCACAGCTTGCCAGTACGTCCAAGATCAAGCCGGCCGAGGCGATCGCCGATTTTATCACCGGCTTCAAGCTGGAGAGTGCGCCGCCGCTGGTCGTCGACCGTGCGCGTGTTGCTTTGATCGATACGGTCGGTGTCATGCTCGGCGGTAGCCAGCATCACCCGACGGACATCATCGTCGACATGATCCGCCGCGAGGGCAGCCGGCCCGCCGCGACTGTCGTCGGTCGGCCGCTGCGTGCCTCCCTGCAGATGGCCGCACTTGCCAACGGCGTCTCGGCGCACGCCATGGACTTCGACCTTACGTATTTCGCGGGCCAGGCGATGGCCGGCCTGATCCCGGCGATCTTGCCTGTAGCCGAGACGACAAACGCGTCACCCCAAGAGATCCTGTCGGCGCTGATCATTGGTGCAGAGGTCTGCGGTCGTATGTCTCGCGTCGCGCCGACGATGTTCCGGCTGGCCGATTGGCACGCCACCGGGACGGTCGGCACGATGGCTGCAGCCGCCGCCTGTGCTCGCCTCATGAAAGCGCCGCGTGCGGCCATCATCGACGCCATGGGCATCACGGCATCGCTGGCGAGCGGCGTTACCGTCAACTTCGGCACAATGACCAAGCCGCTGCACGCCGGCAACGCGGCCCGCAATGGCGTTCTCGCGGTACAGCTCGCCATGCGCGGCTTCACGTCGAGCGCTTCCGCCCTGGAAGGACGGACCGGATTTTTCGAGAATTTCGGCCGCGGCTTCGACAAGTCGCTCGCGCCGTTCGAGGACCTCGGCAGCAAGTGGGATCTCGCCGAAGTCGGCTACAAGCTGAAGCCCTATCCGAGCGGCGGCCTCGGCCACACCGCCATCGATGCAGCACTCGAGCTGCGCGGCACCGTGCCGTTGTCCGACATCCGCAGCGTCGAGGTCGCGATAACGAAGTACGCTGGACGCCGTTATTCCTCGAACTATCCAGATACGGCTGAGGCGGCGAAATTCAGCGGACCGTACCTGGCTTCCTACACGCTGATCCACGGCGCTCCGATGCTCGAAGCCTTCACCGATAAGGCGCTTGCCGACGAGAAGGTGCGCGCGTTCGCGCCGAAGGTTTCGCTCACGACATACCAGGAGCACGCCGACGTCCTCGACGAGTCACCAGCCAAGGTGACACTGACGCTCAACGATGGACGCAAGTTGGAGAAGGCGAAGTACTATCCGACCGGTTCGGTGCAAGTGCCCATGAGCAGGGAGCGTATCGAAGCGAAGTTCATGACCTGTGCGACGACGGCCATAAGGCCCGCGGCGGCAAAGCAGGTTCTCGCGTTGCTCAGCACCGTCGCAACGCAGAAGTCGTTCAAGCCGCTGTGGCCGCTGCTGACGAAGACGTAGGGCGGGTTATCGCCCTTGCGCGTAACCCGCCGTTCGCAATCGCAACGCTCGACGAAGCGTTTTGCACTTCGCCAACTCGTCCTGCATTTGCATTCCTACCAGCGCCCATGGCACTTCATGCCGTAGATCGCCGTATCGACCGCGCGTTCGTATTCCTCAGCGGGCGCATGCCCGCTGCCGGTGACGAGAACCGCTTTCCCGTTCGCTGTCAGATGGACCGCGATGAGACCTTCGGGCGGTAGCTCCGGCAGGTCCTCGAAACCGGCGATCGTGATGAGCTTGCCGCGCAGGTCCGCCCAGGTCTTTTGCCGCTGCGTATCCACCAACGGAGCGTCGGCGGCCTTCTCGGTTGTCGGCATCAGCACCAGCAGCTTATGTCCGAGCCGCCGCCGCCCAATCGTATCGATTTCCCAGCCGACATCTTCGGCCGCCGAAGTAACACCGCTCGGCGCCAGCACCAGCATGACGGCCTGATCCATCTGCCTTGAAAGCTCGGCGCGGGGGTCGGCTACGCCGAACATCGGTTTCAGTCTTGAGCTGTCGACCAGCGGACCGAACCGCAGGAACGCAGGCCGCAATGCGCCGTCGAGAAACGCCACGTCATCGTCGCCCCGCCCCGCGCGCAACAACACGACTGGCCGCCGTTTATCGACCGCCTCCTGCTCTTCTTCCGTAGGTCGGAATTCGCGCCGCCCAGCACGCACGAGCGCCCCGCTCGGCAATTGCATCAGCAGACCCATGCCGAACGGCCCGAACAGCAACTGCTTGAAGTCCGGCTGGCGAAGCAGGGCAAGACCAGCGATCGAAAGCGCAAGCCCGCCCCAGCCGAGAACATGGCCGAGCGTCATCAAGGCCCGGCCTCGCGTCGGCGAGCGGCCGGTTGCGATTGCAACTTCTTCTGCCACAGATTCGGAGTAGCTCTGTGCCGCATCGAGCACCGAGCCGAGCCGGCGGTCGTAGGCTTCGATAGTGCGCAGCCGGTCGAACGACGACAGCGGCCAGATCCGTTGGGTGATATCGACGTTGGCGACCATTTGTGCCTCGGCAGCTTTTCCAGCAAGTCTTACTTTGGCAGCGTACGAATTGCTTTCACGACCGTGACGCAATTTTCTCCTTCCGCTTTGAAGCGACAGCCGAATGCGTCACGCGCGCCAGCCCGGAGTATACTATTCTTTCCGTGCGGAGTTGCAGCAATGGTGCGCCGTTTCGGTCGGGAGGGCAACTTGGCCACCTGTTATGTGCCGCTTGCTCCGAGCGCTCATTTTCTTTCCAGAGCGGGTGGTGAGCTATCCCGCGAGACGCGGAAACAGTCGCAACGCGTTCTGCCGCGAGATGGCGGCAAGGTCCGATGGTGACAGTCCCAGCCCCCTGAGCCCACCGGCCGTCGCTGGCAGCGGCACCAGCGGGAAGTCGCTGCCGAACATGATTTGGGTCATCGGAACAAGGCTCGTCAGCGCAGCGATCGCCGGCTTGTTCGCCGAGTTGGCTATCTCATAATGAAGCCGCTTCAACTCCGCCTCTACGCCGTCGGGGACCTTCTGCGCAAGCGCCGGAAGGCTGCCGAGCTGTGCCACGCGTCCCGCCAGCATGGGCATAGTCCCGCCCGCATGCGAGAAGACGAAACGGATGTTCCGGTATCGACCCAGCGAGCCGGAATACATGAGGCTGGTAATGGCCCGGTTGGTTTCCTGGATGAACTCGGTCAGGAACGCCGGCACATGCGGCATAAGGCTGGTGCAACAGCCAGGCGTGGCGGGGTGGACGTAGACGACAGCCCCTCGCCGGTCGAGTTCAGCCATGATCGGATCGTACAGCGGATCGCCGAGCCACTTGTCGCCGTAGCTCGTCAGAAGACCGATCCCATCCGCCTTCAGTGTATCGTAGGCATGCGCTATTTCCGCGAGGCTGCCGTCGATGTCGGGGGCGGGAAGTGCCGCGAACACGCCAAAGCGGCCCTTGTGGTCTTGCGCCAGGCGCGCCGCGTAGTCGTTGACGCTGCGAGCGAGCCGGCGCGATTGCACGATATCTCCGAACCAGATGCCGGGCGTCGAGATCGATAGGATCGCAGTGCCGACACCGTTCTTGTCCATCTCTTCGATGGCGCGTTGAGGTGACCATCCGAGCCAGCCGGGCACGATGCGGCCACCGCCTTGCGCGGCGATGCGGTCCTTCACCTCCTCGAACCAGAACGGCGGCACGGTGTGGTGATGCACGTCGACCAGCGGCGGGCCGGCTGGCGTTGCGGTTTGAGCGAAGAGCCGGCCGGGAGGGCTGAGAAGTCCGGCTACGGTTGAGCTACCCGCTGCACAGATGAGCTGACGGCGCGTCGGCACGATACGCGACATGGTTCCCCCCAGCCCGATCGTAGATGGGGGTGTCGGACCTGAATGGACTGACACCCCCGGCAGATCAGAGCGACTTCACCGGCGTCGGATCGAGGTTGAAGATTTTCGCAGCGTTGAGGCCGAGAATGTTCCGCTTCGCTTGCTCGGAGAGGAACTTCAGGTCGGTGATCTCGCTCGGCAGGTCGAAGTCGAAGTGCGGCCAGTCCGACGCATAGAGCAGTTGCGTCTCCGCCTTGATCATGTCGAGCGTGCACTCGAGCGCCTTGAGGTTGTGGCTCTCCATCGGCTGCGTCGTGTACCAGCAATGGTCACGCATGTACTCGGACGGCAGCCGCTTCAGGTGCGGCGCTTCCGACGGCCGCATCAGGAACTGGTCGTCGAGGCGCTGCATTACGAAGGGCACCCAGGCGAGGCCGCTTTCGATCCAGATCACCTTGAGCTTGGGGAAGCGGATCGGCATGCCGTTCAGCACCCAATTCGTCGCATGAACGATGTTCGGCCACGCAAAACCGAGGGCATGCATTCCGAGGAACCGGTTGACGGTCTTGAGAGACGGATCGTCCCAGTGATAACCGGCGTGGAAGGAGAGCGGCATGCCGGTCTCCTCGATCATCCGGTAGAGCTTCATGTATTTGTTGTGATGCACTGGCGCGTGGCGCGTGGAGGGCACGCAGAAGCCGATCACGCCTTTCTTTCCGGCCATCTCCTTGACCTCGCGCTCGGCCTCTTCCGGCGAGTTGAAGGGCAGCACCGCGAGCGTCTTAATGCGGCTGTCGACCGACAAGAGGTTGTCGACCATCCAGCGATTGTAGGCGCGCGACAGCCAGACCTCCATTTCCGGCTGCGGATGCAGGCCCAGGAACAGCCTCGGGGTCGGGAACACGCTCATGGTGTCGACGCCCAGGCCGTCCCTGGCGCGCCGCGTCAGCGTCACGTCGCGGTGAACGCTGGGGTCCTCGCCCTT
>CANJPN010000123.1 GCA_947475855.1 Bradyrhizobiaceae bacterium | reverse complement strand
TAGGTTACAACTTCGCCAGGCTGCTGGCGTGGCTCAGAGAGCTTTGGCGCGTCCTGCTTGCGACCCTCGCCTTGATGCGTCTCGCCGGCCCCCCACCAGCGACGCCTGCATTGACTGCAACCTGATCGCCCCAAACTTCACGGCCGACACATTACGAAGAGCGATAGCCACGATTGCCGAAGAATCGGACGATCCGAAACGATACGCCGCGATCGGTTCGCCCAGATCAGGGTGCGATGCCAGACCCGATAGGGCTGACATCGCAATACATCACGCATGCGCCTTGCGCAGCGGATCGATCATCTTCTCGAGCTTGCCCAGCACGTGCATGCACGGCAGCACCTGTTCCAGGCTGCCGTTCGGCTGCCGTTTCTCGTGGATCGCCTTGATGAACTCGCGATCCTCCAGCTCGATTCCGTCCATCGATACGTCGACCTTCGACACGTCGATCTTCTTGTCCTTGCCATCCGACAGGTCGTCGTAAAACGCCTTGTATGTGCCGTTATCGCAGATGTAACGGAAGAACGAGCCGAGCGGCCCATCGTTGTTGAATGATAGCGACAACGTCAGGATAGAACCCGACGGCACCTTGCAGATGATCGCCATGTCCATCGCGATGTTGAGCTTGGGATCGATTGGCCCCTGCACCGCGTAGCAATCGCTGATGTTCTCGCCGCACTGGTAGGCGAACAGATCGATCGTGTGCGCCGCGTGGTGCCACAGCAGATGATCCGTCCAGCTCCGCGCATTGCCGGCAGCGTTCATGTTCGTGCGGCGAAAGAAGTACGTCTGCACATCCATCTGCTGGATCTTGATTTCACCGGCCCTGATCTTCTTGTGCACGTATTGGTGGCTGGGATTGTAGCGGCGCACATGACCGCCCATCGCGACGACGCCCGTCTCCTTGGCCACCTTGACGAGCAACTCGGCGTCCTCGACCGAATCCGTCACCGGGATCTCGACCAGCACGTGCTTGCCCGCGCGCATCACCTGCTGGGCCTGCGCCACGTGCATCTTGGTCGGTGTCGCCAGGATAACCGCATCGGCGCGCTTGATACCCTCGGCGAGATCGCCCGTGAAATGCGGCACACCGTACTTCTTGGCGACTTCCTCCGTGCCCTTCTGGTTGCCGCCAACCAGAGACACGACCTCCACGCCCGGGATACGCTTCAGAGCATCGAGATGCTTCTGCCCGAAGGCCCCTTGGCCCGCTACGCAAATCTTCATGTTCGAACCCTTCTTGCTTGCGTCGGAGTCAGGGCCATCGGGCCCGCCCCCACTTCTGACGATTGTTTGAACCGGGCAGACCCGACGGGACTGCTACAGCGAACTCAGACCCGATTATCGAGAATGATGTGCCCAACGGCAGTGTTCGAAGCAGGCACCGTATAAAAGCGGCGAACCTCCTTCACACTCTCGTTCAGCGCGCCTCGCATCACGAGCCACATCACCATTTCGACGCCTTCCGCACCCGCCTCGCGCATGTACTCGACATGCCGCATTTTGGTCAGTGCGACAGGATCGCCGGTCAGCCCATCGAGAAAGTTCTTGTCGAAGTGCGAATTTATGAGACCCGCCCGAGGCCCGGAGATCTGGTGCGACATGCCCCCTGTACCGAAAATCATCACTTTCAGATCTTCCGGATAGCTCTCGACCGCCTTGCGGATCGCCTTGCCGAGATTGAAGCAGCGGTTGCCCGTCGGCGGCGGAAACTGCACGACATTGACGGCGAGAGGAATGATCGGGCACGGCCACTTGTCGACCTTGCCGAACAGCAGGTTCATCGGCACCGTTAGACCGTGATCGACTTCCATCTTGTTGCAGATGGTGAGATCGAACTCGTCCAGGATGCATGACTGGGCGATGTGATTGGCGAGCTCCGGATGGCCCGGTACCACTGGCACGGGACGCGGCCCCCAGCCTTCGTCGGCCGGTGCGAACTCTGCCGCGCACCCGATCGCGAACGTCGGGATCATCTCGACGGAGAATGCGGTCGCGTGATCGTTGAAAACGACGATGCAGACGTCGGGCTTCTCTTTGGCGATCCACTTCTGCGATTCCTCGAAACCTGAGAACACCCGAACCCAGTACGGTTCGCCGTTCTTTCCGAGGTCTAGCGCCGCTCCGATGGCAGGCACGTGGGAGCATCCAATTCCTGCGACGATCTTTGCCATTACTTCTTGTTCTCCCATTCCGACTTGTAGCGGTTGCCGTCAGGATTACGGCCTCCGTCGAGCATCATCTTGGCGTACTCTTCCTGCGTTTTGCCGGTCATCATCGCAGCCACCTGCTGGAACGACAGTCCGTCTGTCGCGCCGAGCTTCGCCGTGAAATAGATGTTCCCGCCGAGTTCCAACATCCGATTCCACTGCCGCTTCAGAACGGAATCGCGCTGCTCGGCCGTCATCGGAAACTTGTCGAGATACTTGGCCTCGTTCGCCTTGAACTCGGCGCGGTTCTCCGCCTTCAACAGGGACATGCAAAACATGTTGATGTGATAGCCCTGGCGCGAGCGTTCGGCATCGAACACGAATGTGCCTGGAATATTGTCATACTCTTTGGTGGCTTTTGTCATGGTCTCCTCACTTCGATCGTAGGCCGGGCCGAAACAGCAGACCCGACAAGCTCAATTCAAAACGTCGCCGCCTGGGCTGTCGCACAATGTGCGCTATGCCACCTCCAGCAGAATCTCCACCAGCCGCTCCGGCATATCGACCATCACGTCATGCCCGGACGGCACCTCGTAGGTCTTCCAGCCCGGTGTCGCCTTGGCCTTCGCTAGTCCCGCATCGAACGACACGCTGTTGTAGGCCGCTGCCCGGATATAGGTGCGCTTGCCGATCTTTTCGCGGCCCGCGACACCCTTTGCCTTTTCGAGCAATGTGGCGATAGGCTGCGGCGTACACTGGGCATCGACCCAGGCGCGATCTTTCTCATTGACGTTGAATGCGGCAGCCGGGATCGGCTTGATGGCCATCTCACCCTTGGCTTGCGCATCGTCGAACAATTTCTTGGCCACCGGCGAAGCAAGGTCGTGCAGGCTCTCGCCCACTGCGGGCAGAAAGGCATCGAGAAACACGATCGAAGAGATCGAGCCCGCGATCCTCTCAGCCACGTCAGTCACAACAAAACCTCCGTAGGAATGGCCGACGAGCACGATGTCTGACAGCCCCTCCCATTTCATGAGGTTCACGATATCCGTCGCGTGCAGACTGACGTCGATATCCTTGGTCAGCAGATGCGAGCGATCGCACAATCCCGTCAACGTCGGCGTATAGACTTTATGCGCCTTGAGCTCCAGCCTTTCGGCGACGCGCCGCCAGCACCAGCCACCATGCCACGCGCCATGCACCAGCACGAAAGTCTTGCGGCCGCCTTGCGCCTCGGCGTTGCCAAGCACTCCCGCGGCCGCCATCGCGCCCACCGCCGCTGCCGCACCGATTGCGCCTCTGCGGGTCGCCTCGAGATCGCTCATCGGAAGGTCTCCTCCGTGATGGTACCAGACCCTCCGGGTCTGACACCGCAATTCACTTATCCCAGTAGAGGCTCATCGGATTGTCGACGAGCAACTGCTGTTGCAGCTCCGCCGTCGGCGCGATCTTCGGAATGATGTCGACCAGCACACCGTCGTCCGGCGGCACCTTCTTCATGTTCGGATGGGGCCAGTCCGTGCCCCAGATGACCCGGGTCGGGAACTTCTCGACGAGCGAGCGGCCGAACGGAACAACATCGTCATACGGCGGACCGGTCAGCGACATGCGCTCAGGACAGGTCACCTTCACGTAGAAGTTTTCCTTGTCGGACATCAGATTGTGGAATCGCTGGTTCTCCGGATCTTCGACTCCCTTGGCGATGCTCGGCGTCCCCATGTGATCGACCACGACGTCAGTCGGAATCGAGCGGAAGAACTCTTCGAAGTCCGGCAGGTCCGGCATCTCGAAATAAATCACGATGTGCCAACCCAGTGGCTTCACTTTGGCGACAATCCTGTCGAGCTCCTCCCGCGGCGTGATGTCGACGAGCCGCTTCAGGAAGTTGAACCGCACACCGCGAACGCCCGCCTTGTGCATCCACTCGAGTTCCTTCTCCGTCACCTCCTGGCCGACGAACGCTACGCCGCGCGCCTTGTCGTTGGAGTTCTCGAGAGCATCGACGAGCGCCCGGTTGTCTTTCGAGTGACAGGACGCCTGCACGATCACGTTCTTGTCGAATCCGAGATAGTCGCGTCGTTGGAACAGCAACTCTTTGGGTGCATCGCAAGGCGTGTACTTGCGCTCGGGCGCATAGGGGAACACGGCCTCTGGCCCGAACACGTGGCAGTGCGCATCGACAGCCCCCGCGGGCGGCTTGTACTTCGGCTTCGAAGGATTCGGATGGAACGGGATATACGTGGGATCCATAGGCATAGTCTTTGGCCTCTCCTGGGTTTGCCGCTTGTTTAGCGCCTCGCCCCCCGCCCTGGCCAGCCCCAACGCTGCATGCCAGCCCCATGGTGGCGCTCGATCGCGTTCCGACTTAAGACTTGAAATAATTCGAGACACGAATAGGGGGGCGCCGGCAGGTCGCCCCCTCGAAAGGGAGTTGCACGATGGGAGTGAAGCAGTTCGGTGCGCGCGTCACCCGCCTGGAGGACGCAAGCCTCCTTACGGGAAAGGGTCGGTTCGTTGATGATATCCAGGTCGCAAACGCCCTTGCCGCCTCGTTCGTCAGAAGCCCCTACGCCCACGCCCGCGTCCGCAGCATCGATACCTCAGCCGCCTTGGCACTCCCCGGCGTGGTCGCGGTCCTGACCGCTGCCGACCTCCCCGGCCCTGCGGCGACCGAGCGGATGCCGATGCTCATGCACAACGTGGCCATCAAGGCCTTTCGCACACAGCATGCCCTGGCGGTCGACGAGGTCTGCTACGCTGGCCAATCCGTTGCCGTGGTCCTCGCCGACAGCCGCTACGTTGCTGAGGATGCCGCCGCCCTCGTTGCCATCGACTACGAAGTCCTGCCCGCGGTCAGCGACCTGAAAACAGCCCTCGATGCCGCCACGCCGATGGCCCACCTCGACCTCGACAGCAATCTCGCCTCGGCCTTCGACATGAACTACGGCGACGTTGACGCAGCCTTCGACGGCGCCGCCCACGTCCTCAAGGAAAGCATGTGGCAGCACCGCGGGGGCGGCATGGCGATGGAAACCCGCGCCGTGCAGGCATCCCACGATCCCGCGACCGACATCCTGACGGTCTGGGCAACGACGCAGACGCCCCACATTGCCCGCCGGATGCTCGCCGACCAGCTCGGCCGCCATCCCGAGGCGATCCGCTACATCGCCACCGACGTCGGTGGCGGCTTCGGCCCGAAGGCGATCTTCTACCCTGAAGAAACCGTGATCGCCTCTGCTGCGCTGAAGATGGGCCAGCCCGTGAAATGGATCGAGGACCGCCGCGAACACTTCATGTGCGCCACCCAGGAGCGCGACCAGTACTGGGACGTTGAGATCGCGACAGATGCTGACGGCAAGATCCGCGGTGTTCGCGGCGCGATGCTTCACGACACCGGAGCATACGTGCCTTGGGGCATCATCATGCCCTATATCGCCGCCGCAACGATGCCCGGCCCCTACGTCATTCCGGCCTATAAGCTCGCGGTAAAAGTCGCGCTGACCAATAAGGTCGCGACCTCCCCAGTCCGCGGCGCCGGCCGCCCACAAGCTGTATTCGCCATGGAACGCCTGCTCGATCGCGTCGCCGCCAAACTAAAGCTCGATCCTGCCGAGGTGCGGCGCCGCAATTTCATCCAACCCGAGCAGATGCCTTACTCCGTCGGCCTTACGTTCCGCGACGGCAAGCCACTCGTCTATGACAGCGGCGACTACCCGAAGGGCCAGGAAGAAGCCCTCCGCATTGCAGACTATTCGGGCTTCGCCTCGCGCCAGAAGGAGGCCCGCGCGAAGGGCCGGCTGATCGGCATCGGCATGGCCAACTACGTCGAAGGCACCGGCCTCGGCCCCTTCGAGGGCGTCACCGTTCGCGTGATGCAAACCGGCAAGGTCGCAGTCGCAACTGGCGCGACGAATCAGGGCCAGGGCACCCGCACCACCCTCTCTCAGATCGTTGCCGACAGCGTCGGCTGCAAGATCGAGGACATCGTGTTCACGCTCGGCGACACCAACGCAATCTCCAACGGCGTCGGCGCGTTTGCGAGCCGCCAAGCCGCCAACGCCGGCCCCTCCGCGCAAATGGCTGGCAAGGCCGTGCGCGCTCAGATCGTCGGTATGGCCGCCCGCGCACTCGGCGTTGCCGAAGCCGACATCGACGTCGACGACGGTCAGGCAATCGCCAAGACCGGCAACAAGCCCGTCCTCGGCTTCGGCGATTTGGCCCGCATGGCGCAGGGCATGCCAGGCTTCTCTTTCACCGGCGGCCAGCAGGCCGGCCTCGAATCCACACAATACTTCACCCCCTCGCAGGCAGCGTATTGCAGCGGCTGCCACGTCGCCGAAGTCGAGGTCGATCCGGAAACCGGCGCGGTAAAGATACTGCGCTACTCCGTGGCGCACGATGCCGGCACACTCATCAACCCACTGATCGTCGATGGACAAGTGCAAGGCGCACTAGCACATGGCGTGGGCAATGCGCTGCTCGAGTGGATGAAGTACGACGAGGCTGCAAATCCGCTATCGACCAATTTCGCCGAATACCTCATCCCCGGCGCGGGCGAGGTGCCGACGTGCGATATCGTCCACGTCGAGACACCGTCGCCATTGAACCCGCTCGGCGTCAAAGGCGCTGGCGAGGGCGGAACGATCCCAGCCCCCGCCGCTATCGTTTCCGCAATCGAAAACGCCCTTTCGCCCTTCGGCGTCCAGTTCGCAGAATGCCCGTTGACGCCCGAGCGCATAACTAATGCCGTCCGCGCCGCCTCGAAGCAGAACGCCGCTTGAAAGTGGGGCCAAGGCGGCACTCTCGGTGCTTCGACAAAAGACGACAGAACGCACTTTGTTCGCCCGCTTCCCTGGCCCCGGTGAACATCTCCTTGTCTCCAGGAAATCGTCGTAAGTGCAAGTGAGGTGGTGGCCCTTCGCATGCCCACAAGCCATCGTCACTGAGCGATAGATCTGCCCCCGGCGCGAGGCGCGCCGTCCCCCGTGACGATCCAATTCATCGGTATGTCGTGCCATTGCGGAAAGATCGTCTCAACCGCCCCGACCGGATGCCCGACGCCGATGGCCATCGGGATCGGCGAAATCGCCGCAAGCGTACGATCGAAGAAACCGCCACCATATCCAAGCCGATACCCAGCACGATCGAACCCGACGAGAGGAGCTATGACGACGTTCGGAGTAACGACGCCCCCATCGGCCGGAAACGGAATGTTCCAAACGCCGCGTTCGAGACGGCAATCCGGCTTCCATTCCCGAAACATCAGCGGCTGCCCCTTCGCCACCACGACGGGAAGCGCCACAACCACCCCACGCGCATGCGTTTGCTGCATCCACGGCCTGAGGTCCGGCTCGCCGCGAAAAGGCCAATAAGCGCTGACGATCATGACCGGCACCGCCCCTAGGAGCTCATCCAGATCCCGAAAGATCGCCCGGCCGTTCTTCTCCCGCTCGACCACGCTCAGCGCCAGCCGCGCCGTAATCAATCGCTCACGCTCCGCCTTACGCCATCGCCCGACGTCATGAGCTCCGTCCGGATCCTCGGAGTTTGCCGTCGGATCATCGACCATGTCGCACTTCGCTTTCGCTTCCGTTCACGCCTCTCTGTCGATCGCCGTGCGCCGGACATAGACGACCACAAGCGCCATCCCGGCGAGCAACGCACCACCGACGACAAGGAAGCTCGCCTGCAATCCGAACAGCGCCGCAACGACGCCCATCGTCATCGGCGTGATCGCTGCTGCCGCCCGATTGGCTGTCGTGCGCAGCGCCACACCGAGCCCTTGTGCGTTGCGCTCGGCGGCACCCACAAGCAGCGAAAGCATGAGCGGCTGACTGAGCCCCATGCAGAAACCGCGCACGACCGCGATGATACCGAGCATGAATATCGACGTGAACAGCGGCGTTATGCCGATCGCCACGATCGAACCGATCGACATCACGATCAGCAACCACAGGGGATCGACGATCTGGGTTGCCCGCCCGACCGACAGCGCGCTCGCCGCCGCAACCGCTGAAGACAATGTGATCAGCAAGCCGATCTGCGCACCCGACAAGCCGATCGAGGTGAGATAAACCGGATAGAATGAATCCTGGATGCTGCTCGCCGCGATCCGGAACACCGAGATGATCAGCACCAGAAACATCGCCGGCACCAGAGCCAAGGCGAATGCCGCCCTGTAATCGCTCATCCGCGGCGCGAGATCGGCAATCTCGATCTTGTGCACGAGCACAGGATCGTCCGAGCGCGGCAGCGCGAGGCCAGATACGAGCATGCCCAGCGCCCAAAGCGTCAACACGCCGAAACCGCCCCACACGCCATACACGTCCCAGGCAAGCCCGGCCAGCGGCGGACCGATGAAGCTGCCCATTCTGAGCGAGAAGGCGAACGGCCCTGCGTACACCGGGTGGCCGTGCAGCACCCGCCCGAAAGACGCCTGCGCCACCATCCAGCACATCGACGAGACCAAGCCGTTGATCATTTGTAACAGAAGGATCAGCGGCACCCATGGGTAGATCGGAAACAGCGGCAGTACGACGATACTGATCGCGGCACATGCCAGCATCACGCGCCGCGCACCGAGCCGATCGATCAGCGATCCGCCATGAATCGCAAACAGCAACGGCAGCAGATGCTTCGCCCCCACGACGAGCCCGATCACTGCTGTCGAGACACCCATGCTCGCAAGCCACAGCGGCAACACCACCGAGGCGACATCCGACATGCTGTTGGAGAACAGGCCTGCGGAATAGATCGCGCCTTGAGTCGTGACCGCAACCTTCGGTGGCTCGGCGACATCTTTGGCCAAAAGTAGTTTCACTCCCGAATTACCGGCCCCGGCCACCAGCGACAACCGGATGGGACTTCCGCGATGAAGCGAATGGTTCCTCGAACCGCCTAAGCCTGCTTGCACGATTTGGCAATCGCCGCGAGCCATCACATGACGTCTCGGCTCAGGCAGCCGTCAGACCAACTTTCATTCCTGGTTGCGCCGACTTGAACACAGCCACCTCATCGAGAGCCCTACCGATGACATTTGCCGGGCTCGGCAGACGGCATTCACCGGACTTCGAAATCGGAGTAGGCCCGAACGGCACCACGATCCGGTCTTCCTCCACCCAGAAATAGATCTCGCCTGGGCTAGCGATAAGACGGGCGGTCCGGTCTCGTCCGGCTTCCAGCGGCGTCTCGAAATTGATCGACTGCCCCCACGTCTCGACCGTGGAGTAGAGTGGCAAAGCCTGCCAGATCAGATCGGCGGTAACGGTATCGGAGAGTTCGATACGAACACTTGCAGCGCCGACAGTGAGCACGACGATACGCGGCCCGGTATTGCCACCTGCCTTCTTGGCCTGTGGTCTATGCTGATCGGCAGCTCTACGAAGAATATTGGTCGGCATCGAGCGCACAGGCCACGACGAGTATGAGAACTGAATTCCAGTCTACACCTACTCACTCCTGTCCGCTCGCCAGCATCAAGCTGGCGGCGGCCCCAGGACGATCACGGCATTGAGGCCACCGAAAGCGAACGAATTCGACATCACGTAATTCAGCTTCTTCGGTCGCGCAACGTTCGGCACGTAGTCGAGATCGCACTCGGCATCCGCTTCGTCGAGCCCAATGGTCGGCGGCAGAATACCTTCCTCCATCGCCTTTATGCACGCGACGGCCTCGATGCCGCCTCCTGCGCCTAGCGGATGGCCATGCATCGACTTCGTGGAGGAAACCGGTAACTTGTTGGCGTAGCTTCCAAAAACCCTCTTGATCGCATTAGTCTCATTGCGATCGTTGATCAAGGTCGCAGTCCCGTGGGCATTGAGATAATCGATGTCGCCCGGCGCCAAGCCCGCATCCTCGAGCGCCAGCCGCATCGCCTCCGACGGCCCCTCGATATCGGGATTGACCATGTCCTTCGCATCCGACGTCATGCCGTAACCGACAAGTTCCGCCAGGATCTTCGCGCCGCGCGCCTGCGCATGCTCCAACGACTCCAGCACCAGAATGCCCGCGCCCTCTCCGAGCACCGTCCCGTTCCGCTTCTTGGCGAACGGGAAGCACCCCTCCGGCGACAGCACGTGCAGCGCCTGCCAGGCTTTCATCGTGCCGTAGTTGATCACCGACTCCGATGCACCCGCAATGGCCACGTCGACCATGCCGTGTTTGATATAGTCCCTCGCAGCGCCGATCGCGTGCGTCGCAGTCGAACATGCACTGCAGGTCGCGAATGTCGGCCCCTTGACGCCGAACTCGATACCGACATGCGCCGCAGCCGACGAACCGATGATCCGCAATAGCGTCAACGGATGCGTCGCGCGCTTGTTCTCGATGAACAGGTCCCGATAGGACTTCTCGAAGGTTACGAGACCGCCGGCGCCCGACCCCACGATGCAAGCCGTGCGGTAGGGATCGACGAACGGCACCTCGAGACCGGCCTGCTTTACCGCTTCATCAGCAGCAGCCGCCGCGAACCACGAATAGCGATCTGCGTGCATAATGATCTTGTCACGCTTGAAGTGACGCAACCGGGCCTTGTGATCGAAATTCTTGATCTGCGCCGCGATCAGGATCTTGAGATCCTCGAGCGGGAAACCACCGAGCTCGGAAACACCGCATTTCCCGGCCTTGATGCTCGTCCAGAATTCCGGCACGTCGAGCCCGATCGGTGTGACGACGCCGGTTCCTGTGATGACGACACGCCGGCCGTCTTTGCTCGATGACATACTCGCCATGATCCAACTGGTTGATCTATCAGTCCCATTCCCACGAACTGGTCATCTTGAACCAACCGCGGAATGCTCTTCACCACCACACGCTATGCCACCAAGTACAACGGCGCAGCTCGGTACCCCGGCCGCGCCGTCCTTGGAGTCCATGCAAAGCTTCCTGCACCGGCAGAGCGATGATCGCCACGGCTGGCAAGGGAGCTTCTTAGTTTTGCTTCTAGCTTAAGCTTTCGCACCAGCCGGAGCCCCGGCAGCAAGACCTTTGACCTTGTCGACAACCGAGCCGACCGTCTTGAAGTCACCGGCTTCCTCATTGGCATTGTAGGGAATTTCGATCCCAAACGCATCCTCGATGTCGAAGACGATCATGGCGAGATCGAGCGACTCGATCTTGAGATCGGTAAGCGCGGTCGACAAGTTGATGTCGTCGCGCGGCTCCTTCATGTGCTTCTTGAGGATTTCGATAATCTTGGTTGCGACGTCGTCCATATTCTTTCTCCTGCCCTGTCCAAGACCGCCGTCAGCCGGCGCTCATCGGACCTCAAGGCCCACTCACGCAGTAATCATGCCATCTAAGACAAGCATTTGGCCTCGGCAAGCCGGCCCGTCACATAACCGTAAACACTGGTCAAGTCCAGTTCGCGCCCAGTCTACGGCGTCGCACTTGCTTACCAGCCCAACCTTAACACTCTCATGACTGACCGCCACGCGCAATTGCAGCATCAACTAGCCAAAACTTCGTTTCGAATTGATTCCACATCATCAAAGCCTCCAGAAATTTGACGGTTAAACTGGCGCAACCCAGGAAAAATGTGTTCAATGCTGTCAGGCCACACCAAGCTGCTCCCAGTGAACCGACGAAATCAACGAGAAGCGGACCGGGCGTTCGGAAGGCATCGGAGCTATCGGGATTGAACACCCCGAACTGACCAGGTCACCACGCCTGGGCCTGGGAGGATAGCATGTATCAAACGACGGAAAACCCAGAAGATATTAATAAATATCAATGGACTAGAAGCTACCCACCTGGCGTCGATTGGTACAAATCTTTTGCCCCGCAACCGCTGTGGCACCTGCTGGACCACGCTGTGGGAAACCATCCCACGAGAACTTGTACGAATTTTCTTGGGAAGCGCCTCTCCTACGGGGAGATTGGCGAATTAGTCGATCACGCCGCCGCAGGCCTTCAAAAACTAGGCGTCAAAAAGGGCACGAAGGTCGGTCTGTTCCTGCCCAACTCCCCTACGTTCATCATCTACTATTATGCAATCCTGAAGGCCGGCGGCACAGTCGTCAACTATAACCCTCTGTATACTCTAGAAGAACTTAGTTTTCAGATCACCGACAGCCAAACCGAGTTGATGATCACGCTCGACTTGACTGTACTTTTCGGAAAGGTCGAAGCCCTCCTCGCCTCCGGCACATTGAAACAAGCCGTAGTCGCCTCGTTCCGGTCTTTACTGCCGGGCGCCAAATCCGTCCTTTTCCGATTGTTCAAATCTGGCGAACTGGCGCAGTGGAGCAAATCCACGGCTGCCGCCCGCATCATCCCCGAAGGGGTCTTGCTGGCCAACGACGCCAAGTTTGCCGCTGTAGACATCGACCCACTCCGCGACGTCGCCGTTCTCCAGTACACAGGCGGAACGACCGGCACGCCCAAGGGCGCGATGCTGACCCACGCCAACGTCTACATCAACACTCTGCAGGTCGTCGCCTGGGCTCCCGATATCAGTGCCTCGGAGCAGCGCATGCTGGGCGTGCTGCCCTTCTTCCACGTCTTCGCGATGACGGTCGTGATGAACTTCTCGATCGCACTAGCAGCCGAGATCGTCATCATGCCTCGCTTCATCCTCGATGATGCGCTCAAACTGATCTCTTCGACCAAGCCGACTTGCATGCCCGGGGTTCCCACGATGTTCACCGCCATCGTGAACCATCCCAAGCTGCAGAGTTTCGACTTGTCGTCGCTCAAATTCTGCCTGTCCGGCGGCGCCCCGCTGCCTCTCGAGATCAAGCAGCGCTTTGAAAAGCTGACCGGCTGCAAACTTGTCGAAGGCTACGGCCTATCTGAAGCCTCGCCCGTCGTCACTTGCAACCCGCTGGACGGCCCCGTGAAGCAAGGCTCCATAGGCCAGCCCCTCCCCGGAACCATCGTTTCTCTCCGCGACCTCGATGACCCTACCGCTGAAGCAGCCCCTGGCGCCCAGGGAGAAGTTTGCATCAAGGGCCCGCAGGTAATGCTGGGTTACTGGCAAAAGCCTGAGGAAACTGCGGGCCAGTTCGTCGGAGACTATCTCCGCACGGGCGATGTCGCGCGCGTCGACGAGCAAGGATTCTTCTTCATCGAGGATCGGATCAAGGATCTCATTATCTGCTCGGGCTACAATGTTTACCCACGCCGCATCGAAGAAGCGATCTACGAGCATCCCGCAGTCGCAGAGGTAACGGTGATCGGCATCCCC
>CANJPN010000122.1 GCA_947475855.1 Bradyrhizobiaceae bacterium | reverse complement strand
GTGATGGGCCTCGCCTACCTGCCGTTCGCCATCGTCTTCCTGCGCCGCGCGCTGGAACGGGAATCGAAAGCCTGGGGCCTCGCCGCAGGTATCACGGCCGGCTTCATCGTCTGCGGCCGTGACCAGATCTCGCTGCTGGTCGTCTACTTGCTTGCCGCATGGGTCATCACCTGGATCGCGAGCCGGCCTGATCTGAACGAAGCCGTGATCGACAGCCTGCAGCCCCTCGCGGCCGGCGCCGCGGGCGGCATGATCGTCGCCCTCGTGCCCGTCGTACTGACAGCCCTTCTCGCCGGACAATCGAACCGCCCCGAGATCGACTTCATCAGCGCCGGACGCGGCTCGCTCCATCCGACCCTCCTGCTGACGGCATTCAGCCCGCATCTCTACGGCGCGGCGGGACCGATGGCCGACTTCTGGGGACCGCCGAGCTACCACTGGCCGGGCACGGACCTCTTCACCGCGCAGAACGTCGGCCAAAGCTACATCGGCGCACTTCCCGTCGCCCTCCTGATCGCAGGCTTCGTGCGCGGCGACCTGTGGAAGCGTGAGATCCGCTTCTTCACCATCGCGTTCCTCGCGATGCTTCTCTACGCGCTCGGCTGGTACACGCCGTTCTTCCGCGCCGCATATGAACTCGTCCCCGGCATCAGCCTGTATCGCCGCCCAGCCGACGCCGTCTTCATGATCGGCTGTCTCGGCTCGATCCTCGCCGGCTATACGCTGCATCGCGTCCTGGCGACCACCTATCGCGACCGAAACTGGCTCGACGCCGCGATCACAGCCGGTGCTGTCGTCGTGGTGCTCCTCGTCTGCCTCGCCGTCGCCCGCATGATGGACCGCGTAGCATTTGCCGCCGAGCCGTTACTGTGGGCCATCGGCTCTTTCGCCCTCGCCGGCTCAGCCGTGGTCGCGTCCAGCTATCTGCGACTGCTGCGGCCGATTGCGGCACTCGCCGTCCTGGGTCTCGCGGTCGCCGCCGATCTCGCCTGGAACAACGGCCCCAACGGCGCATCCGGCCTGCCACCGGAGATGGTCGAAATGCTCGAGCCCGACACGAAGAACGATACCGTCGCGCTGCTGAAGCGCCTCACCGCCGAGGGCCGCTCCGACACCCGTCGCGACCGCGTCGAACTCGCCGGCCTCGGCTTCAACTGGCCCAACGCCAGCCTCACGCACAACCTCGAAAACACTCTGGGCTATAATCCGATCCGCCTCGGCATCTACACCGACGCGACCGGCGCCGAAGACCACTCCGGCATGCCCGATCAGCGCCGGTTCGCAGCGCTGATGCCCTCCTACCGCTCGCGCCTCGCCGATATGCTGGGCCTGCGCTGGATCGCGACCGGCATTCCGATCGAGCAACTCGACAAGCGGCTGCCGAAGGACGCTTTCCCTCTCGTGGCCCGTACCAAGGACGGCTACGTCTACGAGAACAAGAATGCCATGCCGCGCGTGATGTTCGCCCGCCGCGCCATGCCCTACAATCTCGACCAGCTCATCGCATCCGGCGTCTGGCCGGAAGTCGATCCGGCCGAAACCGTCCTCGTCGACGACGCCGTGGTGCCCCCGCCGCGCGTTCCCGGCACGTTGCCGCCCCTCCTCGCCCCCGGTAACGTCCGCATCCTCTCCTACGCCAACAACGAAGTGCTGATCGAGGCGGACAGCCCGCAAGGCGGCTGGGTCGTGCTGAACGATACCTGGCACCCCCGCTGGGAAGTCGAGATCGACGACCGCAACACTGGCCCATCGGTGCGCGCCAACGCGATCTTCCGCGCCGTGGCCGTTCCCGCAGGCAAGGTTCGAGTGCGGTTCATATTCCGCCCGTTATCCGGAAGCTGGAGCGCTCCAAAACGTCCGACTTCAGCCCCCGACGGGTACTCCGCCGACATGCGGCGGGCCTCCCGATGAGGCACCCCGGCCGCAGATCCGAGAAATTGCTATCGCCCACCGCCAAGCGTACTTGCCTTTTCCGGGCAGGCCGTTTGGGGTAAAGCGCCGAATCAGACAAGTTGTGTCACTATTCACCTGCCCCTTCAGCCACAGTCCCGCACCTTAAGGTCCTTTCGCGCATGAGCCTGACCCGCGTCTACCTGAGAGCGATCGGCTTCCTGGCGCCGGAGAAGTGGCTCACCGTCATTCTCGTACTGGCTGGCGGCTGCGTCGCGATGATACAGGTCTACGAACAGATACTGTTCGGCCGGGTCGTCGATGCGCTGGCGAAGAACACCGACACGACGCCGATCATCTTGCAGTGGGCCGTGCTCGGCTTGATCGGCATCCTGGCCGGCGTGGTGATCGCCGTGATGGCAGACCGGCTTGCTCATCGCCAGCGGCTCACGGCCATGCGTAGCGCATTCGAGCGTTCGATCACCCTCCCCATAAGCTATCACGCCGAGATCGGCACCGGTGCCGTCGTGCGCACCATCGTCGCCGGCGCTGACACGCTCTTCGGCACGTGGCTTGGCTTCCTGCGCGAGCAGACCACGGCCTTGATCGGCATTCTATTCCTGGTGCCGACGGCCATCATCATGAACTGGCGCCTCGCGGCGATGCTCGCCGTACTCGCGTGCGTCTACACGATCCTCAACGCCATCGTCGTCTATCGCACCTCTGATGGTCAGGCAGCGGTCGAGCGCCACCACATCAACGTAGCCGGCCGCGTCGGCGACGTGATCGGCAACGTCACGGTCGTACAAAGCTATACGCGGCTATCCGCCGAGCTGAATGCGTTGCGCGGCTTGATGTCGGACCTCCTCGCAGCCCAGTATCCCGTGCTGACCTGGTGGGGCGTCCTCACGATCCTGACCCGTTCGGCTTCGACCGTGACGATGGTCGCCGTATTCGCCATCGGCGCAATGCTCGCATCGAAGGGTGAGGCGAGCGTCGGCGAAATCGTCAGCTTCGTCGGCTTCTCGCAACTGCTGATCGGCAAGCTCGACCTCCTGTCGGGCTTCGTCACACGTATTTTCATGCAAGCGCCGACGCTGCGCTCGTTCTTCCAGTTGCTCGACACCAAGCTGCTGATCACAGAGCGTAAGGACGCAAGCGTGCTGACCGGCGTCAAAGGCACTGTGAAATTCGATAACGTCAGTTTCCGCTATGGAACCGGCTCGCAAGGCGTGTTCAATCTCGATTTCGAGGTCCCCGCCGGCAAGACCGTGGCGTTGGTCGGCCCCACAGGCTCCGGCAAGACGACCACCCTCGCCCTATTGCAGCGCCTGCGCGATCCAGAAGGCGGCCGCATCACCGTTGACGGGCAGGATATCCGCGACGTCACGTTGGACAGCCTCCGCTCGGCCATCGCCGTGGTGTTCCAGGATGCCGGCCTGTTCAATCGGCCCATCGTCGAGAACATCCGCGTTGGCCGTCCCGAGGCGACGGACGCGGAGGTCCAGGCCGCTGCAGCAATGGCTGAGGCCGCCGAATTCATTGGCCAGAAACCCGGCGGCTACGACTACGTCGTCGGCGAGCGTGGACTTTCGCTGTCGGGCGGCGAGCGCCAGCGCATCGCCATTGCTCGAGCCATCCTGAAGAGCGCGCCCATCTTGATCCTCGATGAAGCGACAAGCGCGCTGGACACCGAGACCGAAGGCAAGATCAAGCGCGCGCTGGATACCCTGCGTCAAGGCCGAACCACGCTCATCATCGCCCATCGCCTTTCGACGGTTGCCGACGCCGACCTTATCCTCGTTTTCGACAAGGGCAAAATCGTCGAGCGCGGCTCGTTCCGCACCCTCGTCAGCCACGGCGAACTGTTTGCACGCCTCGTGTCCGAAGGCGGTTTCCACGAACCGACCGAACCGACGGAAGAAGATGCGCAGAACAGCAGCCTCGCACCCCGCGGCGACGAAGACCGCGAGCCGGCCTGAAGCACCTTACAGGTCGAACGCTTCCGCCACGCTGAAGCCCTTCACCGCCCCGCCGTTCTTCTCGAAGCCCCGGCAGTTCGCGCGCACGGTCGTGTCGCCGATCCGGTAGGTCTTCTTGATGTGCGTGTGCCCGTGCACCCACACGGGAACATTCCCGAGGCTCGCGACGAACGCATCGAGATCGCTCGCATAGGCTCCGTCGAGACCGTTCCCCGCGTGCATCGGGTTAAGCCCCTTCAAGCTCGGCGCGTGGTGCGAGATCACGACGACCTGACGGCCCTGCGCCGCTGCAACCGAGGCCTTCAACGCCGCGAGCGAACGATCGTGAGCCGCCGCCGCGTCCAGTGGCTGGAACTTGGCGACGCCCTCGCCCCTCCGCGTCTTCACGAAGAAGAACTCCCCGACGCCGCGCCGCGACTTCTCCAGGCTCTCCGCCTTGCGCCCCTCGAAATCCGACCACAGCGTGGCACCAAAGAAGCCGACGTTGCCGATCTCCACCATCTCATCGTCGAGCACGGTCACGCCCGGAAGGCAGCGCCGCAGCGTCGGCGCAGTTTCCTCGAATATCCCATCGTAGTGATCGTGATTGCCCGCGATCAGCAGCACGTGAGCGAAATTGCGCACGGCCTCGTCGGCGAACCGCAGCACGCGCTCCCTCTGCTTCACGGCATAGGGATCCTTCCGCACCTGATCGAGACACGCCGCGTGCACGAGGTCTCCTGCCAGAATGAGCACATCCCCTTTCGGCAGCCGCCACGGGAACTCTTGGCCCTCCAGATGCAGATCGCTCATGTAGTGACAGCGCATCGTCCCCGCCCTTTCTCTCGACCCACCTCCACAGCCAAAGCGTTGCGCACGACCGCCACTCGCGCGTAAGCTCCGATGATCGTGAAAAGGCGACATGGCGCAGGCGGATTTGAGGCCGCGGCGGCAAGATTGCAGAGACGATACGAGGGAGCAGCGATGGCCGAGGCAGCGAGAACGCCCGGGGCGACACGAGCCGGCAGCGGCGAATACGTGTTCGAACTGGCCAAACTCAATCACATTCTCGGCGGTCCCGCCTACTCGACCGCAAACGGCACGTGCGTCGAAGGCGACCGCATGATGGTGGCGCTGATGCGAATGCCGGCCGGCACCGGCGCGGAGGCGCACAGTCATCCCAACGAACAATGGATCTACATTCTCGAGGGCACCTTCGCCGCCAACATCGGCGGCAACGACATCACCGCGCCTGCGGGCTCGGTCGTCTACATCCCATCGAACGTCGTTCACACAGGCAAAGCGACAGCCGACCGCGACGTCGTCTTCTTCACCGTCAAAGATACATCGCACAGCCTGCACGGAAACAAGCAGGGATAACGTAAAAACTCGCACCACGAACATCCAACGGGAGGGAAGCATGTACTCTGGACGATCGATCTGGATCGCACTGGCCGCCGCCGGCCTCACGCTCGCAACCTCGTCTGCAACCTGGGCACAAGCCCCCGCCTATCCCACCAAACCCGTTCGCATCGTCGTTCCATATGCGCCGGGCGGCGCGACCGACATCGTCGCCCGTCTTATCGGCGAACAGATGCGCCAGACTCTCGGCCAACCGTTCGTGGTCGAAAGCAAGGTCGGCGGCAACGGTATCGTCGCGTTGGAGGAAATGCTTCGCAACAAGGACGGCTACACCGTCATGGTGGGCAACGTCACCACCAACGCGATCTGGCCCGTGATCCAGGGCTCGAAGCTTCGCTTCGACTATGCCAAGGAAGTCGTCGCCATCCAGCGCATCGCGGATGTGCCCGCCGTGCTCGTCGTGACGACGACGAACTTCGCCCCGCAGAACTTCAAGGACATGATCGAGTACGCCCAAAAGAACCCCGGCAAGCTTCGGTACAGCACGGTTGGTGCCGGGTCGTATCCGCACTTCGACTTCGCCTATCTCGGCAAACTCGCCGGCAACCTCGACCTGAATGCGATTCACAACAAGGCCGGCGCTGCCGGTATGATCGCCGACATGGTGACGGGCGATGCGCAGGCAGGTTTCGTCAACGCCGCTTCGACCATCGCTATGGTGAAGGCCGGCAAGATGAAGCCCGTCGCCGTGGTCAGCCCGTCGCGTCTCGAAATGTATCCCGACGTGCCTACCATGAAGGAAGTCGGCTTTCCCGACGCCGGCACGCTCGCATGGCAGACACTGTTCGCCCCCTCAGCCACGCCCAGGCCGATCCTCGAGGCGCTGTTCAAGGCTTCCACCGCAGCCGTAAAGGATGCATTCGCCAAGCAGAACTTCATCATCGTCGGCAACAAGTCGCTCGACGAATCCGCGACGTGGCTCGCCAGCGAACTGGCCCGCTGGAAGAAGATCACCTCCGAGGTGAAAGTCGAACTCGACTGAACGCATATCTCGTAGGCCGTAGGGCGGGTAAGCGATGTTCTTCGCATCGCGCAACCCGCCGCGGTTAGTCGCAACATCGGCGGGTTGCGCGCCAGTAGCGCTTACCCGCCCTACGACGATACTCGATACTCGATACGACGTCGTCAAAGCTTCAGGGACCTACATGGCCAAAACGCCACCTGCCGGCATTCGTCCTGCCAATCCCGACGTTAAAATCCTCCACGAGCGCGACGTTGACGTGACGATGCGCGACGGCGCACGCCTCAAGGCCGACGTGTTCCGCCCGTCAGCCGGCGAAAAGGTTCCAGCAATCATCAACCTCGGCCCCTATCAGAAGGACAAACTCTGGATCGTTCCGCCGAACTTGGAGGAAAAGCAGAACGACTGGATGAATTGGGAAACCGTCAATCCCGAATGGTGGATCCCGCGCGGCTATGCTGCCGTCCGCGTCGACGGGCGGGGCTCTGGAAAGTCCCAAGGCCAATGCGAACCCTGGTCCCTGCAGGAAGCCATCGACTTCTACGACGCGATCGAGTGGGCCGCAGCACAACCTTGGTGCAACGGCAAGGTCGGCCTGTCAGGCATTTCCTACTTCGCGATCAACCAGTGGTTCGTCGCCAACCTTCAGCCGCCATCGCTGAAGGCGATCATCCCGTGGGAAGGCTTCGCGGACATCTACCGCGACGCGCTCTATCACGGCGGCATCCTCAACGTGTTCATGACCAACTGGTTCACCGCGCACTTCCTGCACCACAAGCTTGGCCGCGCCGCGCGCGACTTGCCGGACGGCTGGGGCACCAACATGCTCTACCGTTGGGTCCATAACAGTCTCGACAGCGGTGTCTTCCGTGGCGAGCAGGCCCAATGGGACAAGATAACGGTGCCGCTCTACAGCGTCGGCAACTGGACCGGTTTCGGCCTGCACATGCGCGGCAACACCGAAGGCTTCATGCGCGCAGCCTCCAAGCACAAGAAGCTCCGCATGCACACCGGCAGCCACGTTCACCCGTTCTATACGGAGGAGGGCCGGCGTGATCAGATCCGCTTCTTCGACCATTGGCTGAAGGGCATCGACACCGGCATCATGCAAGAGCCGCCGGTCAAACTTGCAATCCGCAAGGGCCGCGACGAATTCGAATGGCGCCACGAGAACGAATGGCCGATCGCGCGCACGAAGTGGACGAAGCTCTACTTCGATCTTACGCCGCCGGCGAAAGGCGAGCCTGAGAACATCGCCAAACTCGTCGATCAGAACCCAACGAAGTCAACCGCGCGCACATACGGCGTCACCAGCATCGGCTCGATGGGCTCGACCTCGGCCGCATCCTCGCAGATCATGGGCGGCGGCGGGATCCGCCCCGGCATGGGCGTCTCACTTCTCACCCCGCCGATGTCCGAGGATATGGAAGTGACGGGACCGCTGGCAGCCTCGTTCTGGGTGTCGAGTTCATCCGAAGACATGGACCTCTTCCTCACGCTCCGCCATTTCGATGCGCAGGGCAACGAGATCCTGGAAACCGGCCAGCAAGGCTCGCCCGTGCCCGTCGCGAAAGGCTGGCTGCGCGTCTCGCATCGCGAACTCGATCCCGAGCTGTCCACGCCCTGGCGTCCCTATCACAAGCACACCCGCCGCCTCTATCTGAAGCCCGGCGAGATCGTGAAGGTCGATGTCGAGATCTGGCCGACATCGATGATCTTCGCGAAGGGTCATCGCCTGCAACTCGACGTCCAGCCGCGCGACGGCCTCGGCAGCCAGGGCTACATGCACTACCACGCCGACTACAACGACGGCACCAACACGATCCACGCCGGTGGCGACAAGGAGAGCTACCTGCTGCTTCCCGTAATTCCGGCACCGACCAAGCCGGCGAAGGACGCATGAAATCATGAGCGAGGCTTCGCGCACCCCTGCCCATCCCCTGCTTCGACGCCTGATGCGCAAGAACGTGCTGTCCGGCCTGATGTTCATCGCCATTGCAAGCCTCGGACTATGGCTCTCGCGCGATTATCCGATCGGCACCCTGCGCCGCATGAGCACCGGTTTCATGCCGCAGATGTTGTGTTGGCTGCTGATGGGCCTGGGCGGCATCGTTCTGCTCCAGGGCCTCCTCGCACGTGACGGCTCGAACCTGGCCGGCGAAATCGGCCACGCCGATGCGGCGACCGAGGGCCGCGAAAACTATTGGTCGATCGCCTTCGTCGCTCTGAGCCTCGTCGCCTTCGCGCTCACCATCGAAACGCTCGGCCTCGTCGTCGCCATCGTCGCCCTCGTGCTCATCGCCAGCTTCGCCTACCGCGGCATCGCGTGGTGGGAAACGCTCGCCACCGCCGTCGGTCTGACGCTGCTGTGCTGGCTGATCTTCGTCCTCGGCATCGGCATGACCGTCAAAATCTTCCCGGAGCTTTAGAACGATGGAGCTTCTCTCCAACCTGGCGACCGGCTTCGGCGTCGCGCTGACACCGCAGAACCTGATGTTCGCACTCGCCGGTTGCATGATCGGAACGTTGATCGGCGTGCTCCCTGGCATCGGCCCGATCGCCACCATCGCAATGCTGCTGCCGCTGACCTTTCACCTCGAACCGGTGTCCGGCCTGATCATGTTGTCAGGCATCTTCTACGGCGCACAGTACGGCGGCTCGACCGCGGCCATTCTGGTCAACCTTCCCGGTGAAACGTCGTCGGTCGTCACGTGCCTCGACGGCCACCAGATGGCACGCCAGGGCCGCGCGGGCTCGGCGCTCGCCACTGCCGCGCTCGCCTCGTTCTTCGCCGGCTGCGTGGCGACGGGCGTGCTCGCAGCAGCCGCCCCGCCGCTCGCCCGCCTCGGCCAGTCCTTCGGTGCGCCGGAATACTTCTCGCTGATGGTCCTCGGCCTCGTCGCCGCCGTCGTTCTGGCGCATGGCTCCGTCGTGAAGGCGATCGCGATGATCGTGCTGGGCCTGCTACTCGGCCTCGTCGGCACCGACGGCAACACCGGCGCCCAGCGCTTCACCTTCGGTATCCCCATGCTCGGCGACGGCCTCGACTTCGCCGTCCTCGCCATCGGCGTCTTCGGCGTGGGCGAGATCATCGCCAATCTCGTCCGGCGCGAGGTCGAGGGCGACGCCGAGATTGCACCGATCACCCGCCTGTGGCCGACCGCAGAAGACTTCAGGCTCGCTTGGCCGGCGGCACTGCGCGGCACCGCCCTCGGCTCCGTGCTGGGCGTACTCCCTGGCGGCGGCGCAACGCTCTCCTCGTTCGCCGCCTACGTCGTCGAAAAACGCCTCTCGTCCCATCCTGAGCGCTTCGGCAAAGGCGCCATCGAAGGCGTTGCCGGACCTGAGGCTGCAAACAACGCCGGCGCACAGACATCTTTCATTCCGATGTTGACGCTCGGCCTGCCTGGCAATGCCGTGATGGCTTTGATGATCGGCGCCATGATGATCCACGGCATCCAGCCCGGCCCCCAGATCATGACGGAGCGCCCCGGCCTGTTCTGGGGCATGATCGCGTCGATGTGGATCGGCAATCTCATGTTGGTGATCATCAACCTGCCGATGATCGGCCTGTGGGTGCAACTCCTGAAGGTGCCCTACAGGTTCCTGTACCTGTCCGTGCTGCTGTTCTGCGCCATCGGCTGC
This sequence comes from Bradyrhizobiaceae bacterium, assembly GCA_947475855.1. Taxonomy (GTDB): domain Bacteria; phylum Pseudomonadota; class Alphaproteobacteria; order Rhizobiales; family Hyphomicrobiaceae; genus CAMDPA01. Next base: position 3,498 of record CANJPN010000122.1, on the reverse strand, counting down.
TACACCGTCTCGAACAGCACGATGGGTGTACTTCTGGCCGCGCTGTTCGGCGTCCTCGGCTTCGTCTTCATCCGCCTCGATTGCGAACCCGCCCCGATGATCCTCGGCTTCGTTCTCGGTCCGCTGATGGAGGACAACCTGCGCCGCGCCATGCGCATCTCGAGCGGCGACCCGATGATCTTCGTCGAGCGCCCGATCAGCCTGTTTCTGCTTACCATGACCGCTCTCCTGTTCCTGATCATGGTGCTACCGTCCTTCCGCTCTACACGGGAAGAGGCGTTCCAGTAGAGGCCTTACGCCCGTTGGCCCCCCTGCCGTTTTCTGCTAGATCACCTTCCGCGTAGGTTGGGTCTCCCCCGGATACTGATCCGGGGGAGACCCAACATCCACGCCCCGCCGGCAATTGTTGGGCCTCGCTGCGCTCGACCCAACCTACGGCGCCCCCTGGCGTAGAAACACTTTCAAGGAAAGGTCCCATGGCGGCCAAGAAAGAAGATGGCCGCAAGACCGTGTGCGAGAACCGCCGCGCGCGGTTCGAGTATGAGATCCTCGATACCTACGAGACGGGCATCGAACTCAAGGGCACCGAGGTCAAGTCGCTGCGCAAGGGCGAGGCGAACATCGCAGATAGCTACGCCACACCGGAAGACGGCGGCATCGCACTCGTCAACGCCTACATCGGTGAGTACCAGAAGGCCGGCAAGTTCTTCCAGCATGAGCCGCGCAGGCCGCGACGTCTTTTGCTCCACGCAGCCGAAATCAAGAAACTGAGTCAGGCCGTCCAGCGCGAAGGCATGACACTTGTGCCCCTCGAGCTCTATTTCAATGAGAAGGGCCGCGCCAAGCTGCGCATCGCCCTAGCCAAGGGCAAGAAGTTCCACGATAAGCGCGAAACGTCGGCCAAACGCGATTGGCAGCGCGACAAGGCGCGCCTGTTGAGAGGAAAAGGATGACCCGGAATGATCCCTTGGCCTTGGCCCGCCCCGCCTGACGATGCCGGCGCGTCGCATCTGACGGTCGGGATGCCCGTGCCGGCAATCCCGCTGCCTTCGACCTCGGGCCAACCGGTATCGCTGGCCACCTTGCCCGGCCGCACCATTCTGTTCGTCTACACCTGGACGGGCCGTCCCGGATTACCCAATCCACCGGCCTGGGACGACATTCCCGGCGCGCACGGCTCCACCCCGGAGCTGGAAGGCGTCCGCAATCTCGCCTCGTCGTTCGCAAGCCTCGACACGGCCGTCTATGGCTTGAGCTCCCAATCGAACGCTTGGCAGAATGAATTCGCTCAACGCCAGAAACTGAACTTCCACCTTCTCAGCGACGAAGGGCTGGCGTTCGCCGATGCTCTCCGGCTGCCACGCTTCGAAACTGGCAGCGCCGTCTATTTGCGGCGCCTCACCCTCTCGATATGCGATGGCGCGATCGATTGGGTGTTCTACCCGGTCCATCCACCCGATACCCACGCCCGCGACGTCTTGGCCTGGCTCACCGATCACGTCGGCTACGCGCTCGAAGGCCGCATTAATCCGCATATGACCGTGACGCGCTGACGATCCCGCGACTCCGAACGCCCGAATATCAGAGCGTCGCCAACTCGTCTTTGATCGACGCGAATACCGACTTGAACATCTCCGGCGTGAGGCGGCCGGTATTCGTGTTGTAGCGAGAGCAGTGGAAGCTGTCGAAGAGCGCGAGCTTCGGCCCCAGTTCGTGCCGGGCGCCATGCGCGAACGGATGCGCCGCGAGCCGCCGGTCCAGCGTGCGCAACGTGCTGTCGTGCGCGATCCGACCGAGCACGAGAATGGCCCGCAGACGTGGCATGGCCGCTATCGTGGCAGCAAGATAAGGACGGCACTTGCCGATCTCGGCCGGCGTCGGTTTGTTCTCCGGCGGCACACACCTTACAGCGTTGGTGATCATGCAGTCCGACAATTTCAGCCCGTCTTCGGGATCCGCGCGATAGACACCCTTCGCATACCCGAACTCGGTCAAAGTTTCATAGAGAAGATCGCCGGCATAGTCGCCCGTAAACGGCCGCCCCGTTCTGTTGGCCCCCTTCAATCCGGGCGCCAGCCCAACGATCAGCAAGCGGGCGTTAATCGGCCCGAATGAAGGAACCGGCGCATTGTGCCAGTCGGGAAATTTGCTGCGGCTCGCATAGCGAAACTCGACGAGCCTGAAGCACGAAGGACAATCCCGCGTCGGGTCGCATGCGTTGCCAGGACCGTTGCCAGGACTCATGCGCCACTCACCACCGCTGACGAAGCGCGCACGGGTCCTGAGCCCCGCGCGCACTGCCGAACAAAAAGGAACAAGTTATCGATCCGCAGCTTACCGCGGCGGTACCTTCTCGTCCTCGTCGTCGTCGAACGGAACAGGATCCACCGGCGAACGTCCACCAATGGCCCCCTCGGGCCGGCGAGCAGGACTTGCAACGAACCGTTCGGTGCGCTCGACACGCGGTGGCCGGGTCGAAGGATCGCGACAGATCATCTGCTCGAGATCGGCGAGATCGATGAACTGGTCGGACTGACGACGCAGCTCGTCAGCCACCATCGGCGGCTGCGTCTGGAGCGTCGACACGACACTGACGCGCTTGCCCATTTGCTGTAGCGCCGCCACCAGCGACTTGAAATCGCCGTCACCAGAGAAAATAACGATATGATCGAGACTTTCAGCCAGACGCATGGCATCGACGGTCAACTCGATATCCATGTTCCCCTTGAGCTTCCGGCGACCCATAGAGTCAGTATATTCTTTGGTCGGCTTAGTGACCATCGAGTAGCCGTTATAGTCGAGCCAGTCGATCAAAGGACGGATAGAAGAATACTCTTGGTCTTCCGCTAAGGCAGTATAGTATAACGCTCTGACGAGTTGGCCTTTTTGGCGGAAAAAGGCCAGAAGCCTCTTGTAGTCTATATCGAACTGGAGAGACTTGGCGGCGCTATAGAGATTTGCACCGTCGATAAACAGCGCAATCCTCTCGTTCGGGTAGAAATGCATCGCACTCCTCAATAGTTGGCAATGTTCGCAAAGCGATGCTCAAACATGAATTTCAGACCGTGAACTCCGCCCAATTCAGGCAACAATCCAAGTCAAGTATCGCCTCCGTCTGGAGCACACGCTCCGAAGTTGACGGACATATGGCATCGTCGGCCGCCGGTTTCTAGTCATTTGATCGGACAAGAGATATTACAATACGATGACACATCGTCTTCTAGTTGCCATCGGCGGTAATTCATCAAGAAATATCAATGAGATAGCGGAGACGCTGAGGCAAGGCGCCTCACTCTTGACAATTCTCGGAAATCTTAAACTCGAAGCCACTTCACCGTTGTATGAGACAGCGCCGTCGGGATGTCCCGGTCGCCAGCCCCCCTACCTCAACGGATTGATCTCGTACCGTTCCAGCATAAGTCTGACCGCCATTCTGCGCCTTTGCAAGACAATTGAACGCAAAGCAGGCCGCCGGAAACGCGGAATCAACGCCGCTCG